>DATHOI010000026.1:0-10784 GCA_035485095.1 Polyangiaceae bacterium
AATTGCGGCTCGACCCGCTGAAGAAGAAATACGGAGCGGAGCTCGGTTCGGCGCGTTTGTTCGGCGGGTTCTTGCTCCGCGAGGTGCAGATGGACAATCCGCGCTTCGACCGCGCACTGTCCGACGTCGCCTACGGTCTGATCGACGAAGTGCTGGCCGTGGTTCACGATCTGGACAAGGTTCGAATCGACGCCAGCGTCGACACTGCCAGGAATCTGGTCAACCTTCGCGTGGATACGAAATTCAGCGGCCAGCAGTCGTGGCTGGTGCAAGCCACGTCCGAGACGGCGGCGCTGAGCGCGCCCGCGCCGGATCAATTCTGGCAACTGCCGGCGGACGCGGCCAGTGCAAGCTACGGTGTCGGTTGGAAGCCGGGTCGCCTGAAGCCGCTCGGCCGCTCGCTCGGCGAATTGTTCGACGCTTATCTGGAAGCCGAGAAAGTGCCAGCGAGCTTGCGCGCCCAAGGGTCGAAAGCGCTCGAGGGGCTGTTCGATCTGAGCACGAGCGCGGTGCGTGCCGACGGCGCGCTGAGCGACATGCCGAGCGACCCGCTGTTAGCGGCCGCGTATCGCTTCTTGGGTTGGCAGATCACGGAGCTTGCCGGCGATCCGAAGCCGGTGCTCACGGTTTTCGACGGGCTCAGCGCCGCGCTGGGCAGCCGCGATCTCGCGCGCATCCTCAAGCAGCGCGCGCATGCCGAGGACGCCACGCTGCCGAAGTGGAGCACGCACGCCGTCAGCGTGAAGGGCTTCAAACCGGGCGCTAAGGTCTATCAGATTGATGTCCCGCGGGGCTTGATCGCAGAAGCCGCCAAGACCCACAGCCCGATGATTCAAGATCTGTCGGCGGCGCTCGACGCTCCGTTGCCGAAGGGTAAAACCTTGACCAAGATGATTCCGGTGTCGTTCATCGTGGCTTATGACGGCGCGCATACCTTCATCGGAACGTCCGCGGACGAGAAGGCGCTGATCAAGCGGCTCGAATCGCTGAAGGATCCGAAGTCGCCCGTACTGCAGAACCGTGACGGGCTTTCCGCCTTGAAGACCGGCGCGCACGTGGGAGCGGGGTTCTGGTCGTTGCGGCGCATTGCTGGCATGTTGGGTGTGGGGTCACACGATGCTGCTGCGGGCAACGTGATGAATGCGCTGCCTCACCATGGCGAGACGCCCATCGTGTTCGTCAGCGACACCAGCGTGGACGGACCCGACTCGACGCTGACCTTCTCGGTGCCGCGAGCGGCGGTCGAGGACATCGGCGCGCTCGTGCCCGTACTCGCGTTGATGGCGGGCAAGGGCTCGTCCGCCGTGGCAGCGCCCTAGGCCGACTTCCTCGGGCGTGGGCGCGTAGCGTCGTCTGCTTCGCGCGCTCGGCGCGGGCAAGCCTCCGCTGCACTTCTATAAGCGCAGCGCTCGCCGCGAGTTAGCTGCTCGTTTCGGCCTTCCGCAAAGTTGCCCGAGTCCCGGCTTCGAGCTATTCGAGTCGGAGGATGTACGACTTCAGGCGACACATAACTACACTGTGTGCTGCCGCCAGTTTGGCGCTGATTTCAGGCTCAGCCCAGGCCTGGGTCGAGACCGAGGTCCGTTCGCACGTCGCCACTATCGACATCGACCGCGCCGGACAGGCCGTCGTCACCCAAGATCTGACGCTCGGCGTGCGAGGGGGCCCGCTGCCCGGCATCGACCTGGCGGGGGTCGACCTAGACGCCGAGCCGCTACCCGAGCCGACCGTGTCGGCAGTCAGCGGGACACGTGCTCAGCTCGCTCCGACACCGCTGCTGATCGAAAAACGCGACGACGGCACACTGCGCATCGAGATCGATCGCGACAAGGGTCTACGCACGGGTGTCTACCTGTTTCACTTTCAGTACCGAACCAACTTGCTCAAGCGCGACCTGATCCGGCGCGAAGGCAATGAAGCCGAAGTGCGTTGGGTTGGTCCACGCTTCAATCAAGGGATCGATTCGGCGCGCGCGTTGTTCCGGTTGCCAGCTGGCCCCACTCCGCCGACGTTGCCGGCCGCGGACAGCAGCACGGGTCGGATCGACGACAGCGACGCGCTCGGCGGTGTGTTCATCGGCAACTTGCATCGCCTAGCTGACAAGGACGAGCTCGACATCGTGCGCCCGCACGTCTCGCGTGGCGAGCCCGTGTTGTGGCGCGTGCGCACCAGCGCGAAAGTGTTCGACGCGTTCGCCAACCCCGCTCCGGCGCCGCGCTTGGCGACGAGCGCACCGAGCGCACGCTCGCTCGGGATGGGGGGCGTCGCGCAACCTCGCCAGCGTCTGACTTGGTGGCTGTGCGCGGCGCTCGCAGCGCTGGCGTATGCGCTCGCGGTAGCCGGCAAATGGCGAGTTTTTTCCGAGCTTTGTGCGGGGCGCGACGCGACCCCACAGGCCCTGATCCGGCTGCCCATCGGCCCACGCGCGGCGGCTTCGGGTACCGGGCTTGCGGCAGCGTTCATCAGCGCAGCCTGGTTCGATCAAGCGACCCTGGGCGCCGCGTTGCTCGTGCTGGCCATGGCGCTGGCCGTGCAATTCGCCGTGCCCGCTAAAGTGGTGCTCCGCGGTCCGGGCCAATGGTTGCCGCTGTCGGACTCGGAGGCCTTCGCGCGTTCTGTCGAGCGGGTCAAAGGGCGTTTTCTCGACGCGGGCACCTGGCCAGGGATCGCCGTTTTCGGGTTGGCCTGCTCGTCGTTTGGCGTCGGTGCTTTGCTGCTGTTCGCGCGCGCGCCTTACCAAGCGCTGCTGCTGCTGCTTTTTGCGCCGTGTCTCTTACCGTTGTTTTTCACCGGGCGCGCGGCGCAGTTACCTGCGGATCCGGCCTCGCGTCCGCGCGCGGTGCTGGCTGCGATCGCCAAGAAGCTGCGCCGCAACGAAGGCATCAAGGTCGTGCCCTGGGCGCGCATCCCCGAGCGCTCACGTGATGCGGACGAGCTGCGCCTGCTCGTTCAAGTGCAAGGCGCGCTGCGCGGTCTCGTCGGCGTCGAGGTCGGCGTCGAGTACAGCGCTGGCGTCGGTGGCTCTGGGGCGGCACTTTTCGTGCTGGTTCGTGCCCGTGAGGGGTCGCTTGCCGTGAGCGCGTTGCCGCGTGACGTGATCTGGACCCGCGGTCGCAAGGCAGACGAGCGCGCCGCCGTATTGCGCCCGCGTCTACCCAGCCAAGCTCAATGCGTGACCTTGGTGCTCGAGCTCGCGGCGCTGCTGCGCGAAGAGGATCACTCGCCGAGCAGACGCGCGAGCTCGACCGGCAAGGGCTCGAAGACCGTGAATCCGGCCAGGGTCGCGTCGCCTGCCCACGTGATCTGACTAGCGTGCAAGGCGTGGCGTGTGCCGAGCTCGGGCACTGGCTGCCCGCCGTAGACCGCGTCCGCCACAATTGGATGACCGATCGCGGCGAGGTGCGCGCGGATCTGATGACGGAACGCACTCTCGACCTCGAGCTCGACTAGCGCGTAACCCCTGCTGACTCTCAAGCGGCGGTAACGGGTTGTCTTCTGGCGTGCGTAGCCCGCTAGGTCCCCCGGTGAAAGCACGCGAACGCGCTCCGGGTGTGCGGGGTCGGGAGCCAGAGCCCTGGAAATTTCGCCGGATTCTGGCAGATCATCCGGGGTGACGAGCGCCAAGTAGCGTTTGTGAATCGCGCCCAGCTCGAGCGCGCGCGTCAAGCGTGCGAATGGGTCCGCGCTCCGTGCGGCCAAGACTAGCCCCGAGGTTTGAATGTCTAGGCGGTGCACGAGCCCGGGCTCGCGCGCGCGATAACCGATGCCTTGCATTTCCGGGTAACGGGCGAGCAGCGCCCCGCACAGACTGCCGCGTTCGCTGTTTTTCAACGGCGCGCTGGGCATGCCCGCGGGCTTGTTGACGACGACGAGCTCGGCGCGTTCGAGTCGCACTTCGAGCGGCAATTCGGGCTCGGCAGCGAGAAATTCGGGCTCGTCGAGCTCCACGCTGACCGTCGCGCCCGCCGTCAGCAGCGCGGATTTCCTGGCGCGCTTGCCGTCGATCCGCACGTGCCCAGCGGCGCACAGCGCAGCTGCCTGATGCCGCCCGAGGTCAGCGATTCGCTGATTCAGGAACTTATCCAGCCTTTTTCCGCTGTCCTCGGCGCCCGCTATGATTTCGACTTGGCGCGCGCTCACCACAGGCCTTGCAAACCGAGGCTCATGAAGGAGCGCGTGCCGCGCGTCGGATCCGCGGGCTGCATGTCCAAGTAAGGCGCTGCGTACAGGCGATTCGGAGCTGTGGCTTCATGGCTACTGGAGCCTTGCGTGGTGAGCCAACCGATGCCGCCGCCGATCACCGTGCCCGCGGCAATACTGGCTAGCCAGAGCCGATTTCGCGCGCTGCTCTCTTTCTCTCTCACCAGGAGCAATGGGCTGGCCGCGGCTGCGCCGGTGAGCGCGCCCAGGCTCGCTGACAGATCGATCAGCAGCATGCGCGAGGAAGTGACGTGAACTTGGGTCGCCAGTACACCCGCAGCGAGCACGCCGATGCCGGCGCCGTAGCCAATGCCGCGCTCGGGTGTGAGCGTGGTACTCCCGCGGTACGCCATTTCAGTGAGGCCGCCGATCAGCGTACCGGCAGCACCCCCCGAGTGAGTCAGCACCGCGCCGCCCTCGCTCATTGGTCTTATGCTCAGCGCCGCGCCGCTCAGCGTGACGCCAATCGACGCGGCGACTAGGCCGTAAACGTAGCGGTCTTCGTCCTGCACGTTGTAGCTCTTGGCGAGCAATACGCCGGAGGCTATCGGCCACCACGCGCCGGCAGACAAGAACCAGGCGTCACCGAGGGTGATGTCCCACTCGTCGGCGACCAACATCGAGGCGCCGAGACCAATGCCCGTGCCCAGCGCCGCGAGAGGGTAAGTGAGTCGCGCGTCGTTCGAGCCGCTGGCTTTTTGCAGTGAAAACCCGACGTAGCCGCCCATGACAGCGGCGTTCAGCGCCAGTACCGCGCGGCCCTGAGAGCGCGGCGCGTCGGAATCGAGCATGGGCTCGGGCAGCGCGCGTGGGGCCGCTACGTCCGGGTGCGGGCCGACACTGTGCACGACATCGCGCATCATGACGTTGGCGCGCACTTCCAGCTCCTGCGGATCGAAGCGGAGCGTGCGTTCGCGCAACACGTTTTGGCCCGGGGCCACGGCGACGATGCGCAGCCGAACGCCGCTGCCCTCCAGGCTGACGCGTGGCGAGACGATCCAAGACTCCGCCGCGCGCTCGACCAACATGTCGTCCGTCGGCAGAGTGTCGCGCGAGCGGTCGGAGACAGTGAGCGTGAGTCCGAGATCTTGCACGGCCTCGCTCAAAATCGAGTCGACTTGGCGCGCGAGCTTCGTCAACTGTTCGGCGTTCTCCGGGTGCAAGGCGAGCTCGGCCTTGTCGGGCATGGCCGTGGGCAGCAGAATCGCGTCGTTCGGACCGGCGAACGAAAGCCCCGACACGCTCAGGATCGCCGTACCGAGCGCAGCTTTCAGGGCCAGGCTTCGCATGGGGAGAAGCCCGCGCTTTCGCTAGAACATCACCGTGGCGTTGACCCACGCGTCGATGGCGTGTGCGTCGTCCACTTTGAAGCGTTCGCCGGGATCATTGATGGTGCGCCGGTAGTTCGGGTTCGGGATGCCCGAAGCGGTCACCGCGCTGGTGGTCGTGCTTTGGGTGTGGCACGGGCCCGATTTGGTCACGTCCCCGGAAAAGTCCGGATTGCACGCTTGATCGAAGGTGATGAAGTGCGATTGCACGAGCGAATAACCACCGCCGACATGGAACTTGATGTACTCGCCGGCTTGCCAGGTAAATTCGGTGCTCAGCATGTATTCCCCATGCTGCTGTACGTCGGTCAACCCGGTGAAGTACACCTTCTGCGATTGCGGATTCACGACCGACGGCGTCGGCGGGTTGGAGCAGCTTCCGTTCGGACCGAGCGCACCCGCCGGGCAGGGCTGAGGATTCTTCTGATAGTCCGAGTAGTTCGGGTAGCGCAACGAGGGCGCGTCGCTCGAGCCGAGTGCGTCGAACAGCTCGGAGTAGTCCCGACCTTCGGAGACGTACGTGCCGGAGAAGCGAAAATCGATCGTGATGCGCTGGAACTGATCGGGAATTTCCCACGGGATCACGTTCAGGCCGAGCAGCATCGTGCCGCGCAGTGGCGGGTGGTTGACGAGCGAGCCCTGCAGATCGGTCGCGCCGTAGTCGCTCGAAGAATTCGGGAACTCGAAGAGTGCCTTGAAGCCGCCGTAGGGCTCGATGTACTTGATCCGCCGCGACAGGTAAGTGTGGACCTCGAGCGCTGTCGTGCCGCGGCTCACGCCGGGCGAGCGCGAACCGCTGAAGTTGCCCTCGAGCGGGCCGGCGTCGGCGTTCGGATACTCACCGCCCTTGCCGTTCCGGTTGATGTCCGAGGGGTACGCGCACTGCACTTGGCCCGAGGCCTGATTCAAGCCGGCGGAGCTCGAATTGCAGGCGTGCATCGGTTCCGACACGCTGAAGCGGCCCTCGACGCCGAACACCCAGGTGGGCTTCGTGGCGTCACGGGCTTGATTCATGATGCCAGCGTCGATGCCGACCGCGAGGTACTCGATGCCGCTACGCGTGGGTGACTTGAACGGCAGACTGAAGAGTTGTTCACCTGGCGCTCCGGCGAGCGCGACGGTCTGTTGCTTGTCGCTGCCGTCGAATCCGCCCAGCGAACGATCGTCGGACAAGATGATGGGGACGCGGAAAACCAGTGCGATGTCCTTGTAGATTCCGACATCTGCGCGCGTCAAAAGCCGACTCGTGGTCTGCTTGTACTGCGCCACGTTCATGTTGCTCTGCGTGAAACCACCGGTGGTCAGGCCTGGCTGCGCGATCGAAGTTTCACGGCGGATGACCGATGACGTCCACGTGCTCTCGTAGCCGAGCGACAGGTTGAGATCGAATGGGTCGTCGTCGTCGAAGGCGTCCGGGACCTGAGTGATCTCGGCAGGTTCCCGGAGCACGCTGGGCTCGGTCACCTTGCGCGGCTCGTCTGCGCTTGCGTGTGTTGCGGTGCCACACACGGCCAAAGCAGCGCAACAACACAGGCCCAGGATCGGGGCGTCGACGGCGAAGCGCTTAATAAGACTCATTCGCTTGCAAGGGGCATCAAGGACGCCCGCATGGGACGCTAGCGGCGCACAGTCGAAACTGTCAACGGACCATCAGTTTTTCTGGGCAGATACGCCACGGGGCACGCTTTGCCAGAGCTCGTCTGCGTGTGTGATGGAGTCCCACAGGCTCTGCCGCGCGGCCGGATCCGTGACCGAACCGGCCGCTGCGGCTGCGATCGAGCAGGCCGCTCGTGCCGCGCTGCGATTTCTCACGTGCGCGGCCGCCCGCGCGCCCAGAGACGCGGGGGCTTGCGGAGTGCCCGCAGCGAGCACGCGCCGTGCGCTCTCCGCCGCGGTGTCCGCCGCGGCTTTGCAGGTCTCGACCAGCTCGGCGGCCGTCGCTTTGCTCGGCGGTAGAGAAGCCTGGCTCGGGTTGTGAAGCGGATTCTTGAACGGCGGCTGGCCCAGATTTTCAGGCTCGAGCCAAGCGTCGCCTTCTTTGACCCGCAAGTGCAGCCCCTTGGGTCCGAACTCGAGCTCAATCGCGGCGTCACCGTAGCGGACCGTGCCAGCTGGGGTCGCGATCAGCACTTCGGCCCCGGGCCGTACGCCCAAGGTGGTGGACGTCGAGAGTCGCCCCTGTGCGATCAGCACTTGCTCGGCTCCGTGCCGGCACGGCAGCTCGAGGCCCGGACCGATCAGCTTGAGCTCGCGACTCGTCAACGTGTCTCGCAGCGCGACCGAGCTGCCCGCCTCGAGCACGACCCAATGCTCGCCGTCGAGCAAGTCGCCCACGCGGATTGGCACGCCGTCGATGCTGGCTTTGCCCGCTACTGCCAGCGCGCGACACTCGGGCTTGACCTGCACCAGGTGCGGCACGGTCGCGCGAGCGGACGCGCTGGTGTTCGCGTTGCCGCTGGTGTTCGCGTTGCCGTTGGCGTTCACGCTGGCGCTCGGCGCGGGGCGGCTCGAGTTGCCGGATTTCGAGCACGCGCTGAGGCAGGCGAGGCCGAGCATGCCCGCGACGAGCGCCGAATGCATCGCGTTCAGGCTCCGCGCACGGAGGGCGGGGGCGGCGGCGGAATGGCTGTTTTGCGGTTGTCGTCGTCGTCGTCCGAGAAGATTTCGCCCGTGATGTCTTCGGCCGCGAGCTCTTCTTTCGCGGCTCCGAGCTCACGGCTGGTGTCCGCCAAGCGATCGGCGAGCACACCCAGAAATTGCCACAGCAATTTCACGGCGAGCTGGTGCTCTTTGCGTAGGATCTCGAAGAACTCCGTGCGCCGAATCACCATCAGCTCGCTATTGCCATCCGAAAGCACGGTGGCAGAGCGTGGCTGGCTGCGCACGAGCGCCATTTCCCCGAAGTGATCGCCCGCGCTCAGCGTGGCGAGCTCGGCCCCGTTGCGCATGACTTTGGCGTGGCCGGCGAGCACGATGAAGAGCTCCTCGCCCTTGTCACCCTCGGAGATGATGGTCTCGCCGTTGCCGTAGTCGCAGACGTCCGTCACCTGCAGCACGCGCAGGATCTCGCGATCGTTGAGCGGCCTGAAGAGCGGCATGCGAGCCAGGATTTCACGCTTCAGTTGCAGTTGCTTGGCGCGCGTTTCGTCGCGCTCCGCCACGTCACCGACGGTGACGATCACGGACGTGATGTTGTCTTTGCCGCCCTGCTCGTTGGCGGCGTCGATCAGCGCCTTGGCGGCGGCGTCCGCGTTGGCGATGGCGAGGCGCTTACCGAGCCCCTCCAGATCTTCCTCGAAGTAGCCGCACAACCCGTCGGAGCAGAGCAAAAAGCGGTCGCCCGCGGTCAGATCCAGGACCAGCGTATCCGGTTCGACGTGCTCGTACACGCCGACCGCGCGTGTGATGGCGTTTTTCTGTGCGAGCTGCTCGACCTGCTCACGCGGCATCTTCTTACGCTTGATGAGCTCGTTGTAGACGGTGTGGTCCTCCGTCAGTTGCTCGAGCACGCCGTCACGCAGCACGTAGATGCGGCTATCACCCACATAGATGATGAAGGCTTCTCTGTTGATCACCAGGAGGCACACGAGCGTCGTGCCCATGCCGCGCTTCTTGGCGTCCTTCGCGGCTTCCGAGTGGACGCGGTTCGAAGCGCGGTTGACCGCGAATTCGAGCATGTTCAGGATGTCGCGCTTGGTGACCTTGGACGCGCCCTTGCTGGCCTTCGCGTAGTCCTGAATCAGGTCGGCTTCTTTTTTGATCTCTTCGTGCAGCGTACGCACGGCCAAGGCGCTGGCTACCTCGCCGGCTGCGTGACCGCCCATCCCGTCGCACACCACGAACAGCCCGAGCTTCTTGTCGACCAGGAAGTTGTCTTCGTTGTGCTCACGCACCCGCCCAACGTCGGTCAGCGCTGCGAACTGAATCTCGGGCGTGCTCATCACAGCCCAGAATAGCCAAGCCGTGGGGGATCCGAAAGCACCCCCCAGTGTCCGCGGCTATTTCGGCAGTTTATCGGAGTTTACGCCCTCGTTTAGGGAGCAGGCACCGCCTCGAGCGACGACCACGTGATCGATCAGGGGGACGCCTACGAGCTCCCCGGCTGCCCGCACGGCGCGTGTCATGGCCACGTCCTCCGGGCTCGGTGCGGGATCTCCGCTCGGGTGATTGTGCACGAGCACGATGGCGCTCGCGCCGTCGCGCAGTGCAGGGCCGAGCACGTCCCGCGTGAGCAGCGCGCAACCGTGCAGGCCACCTTGCGCGATACGGCGCGCAGATTTGAGACCGTACCTGCCGTCGAGCGACAGGAGCCACACCTCTTCATGCTCCAACGCTCCGAGCCGCGGCCGTGCCCAGCGCGCGACCTGCTCGAAGCAGTCGAACACCACGCGCTCTTCGGCCAGCACGCGAAGCAGCGCGCGTCGCCCAAGCTCGACTGCAGCGGCGATGCGCGTGGCTTTTGCTGGGCCGATCCCGCGGCGTGACAGCGCGTGTGGGCCGAGCCGCGCGATGCCCTCGAGGCCGCCGCTGCCATCGAGCAAGGCAGCGGCGGACAGCGCCACCGGTTCCCCCGCGCTGCCGGTACCCAGGAGCAAAGTCAGCAGATCGACATCCGCTAGCGTATGCACCCCGAAGGCTAGGGCCTGTTCTCTCAAGTCGGGCATGGGCAGTCCTTCGTCAGGTCACGGTCACTGTTGCGATCACGATCACGATCAGACTGCACGAAGGGTGCCGCTGGAAACGCGTCAGCGACTCGCGCTCTTGGGCCTGTTGAACACGCCCGTTGGCGTGCATCGAACCTGGCGTTGGCCGACGCCAGGCCTGGCGGGCGCCAGGTGGTTGACGCTACTCGACGCGGACGATGTCGCTCGGGCTAACTCGCGCGCGTAGATCCTCGAGCGCGGCCTGTGCAGCTGCGGCGTCGGCCGCGTCGAAGGTGACGAGTGTGCGGTACGTCGGGTCGAACCATTTCGGATACGAGCCGATCTCGACTTTGGGGTGAAGCGCGACGACCTGGTCCAGCAGTGGCTTCAGAACAGGCTCTTCCGAGCGCAGGAACAGCGAACGACTCAAAAAAGGCGCTGGGCCGCGCAGCCAGGCCCGCACCGTGAGTAGCTTCAGCCGGAACAGATCCGGGATCCCCGGCAGCATCCAAACGTTGTTCGTGACCGGTGTTGGCCACTCCACCTCGGGCGACCCGCGCAACACGGAGCCATTCGGAACGCGCGCCATCAGCAAATGAGCGTCCGTGATGCG
>DATHOI010000027.1:0-4722 GCA_035485095.1 Polyangiaceae bacterium
ACGATCATCGGTGAGAGAGCCGCCATCGCGACTCTCGAAGAGGGCGAGGATCATGGACTCAATGAGTACCGCTCGCGCTTGACCGAGCTCGACGCGGACACGCAAGACTTCGTCCAAGCCCGCGTGCTGCCCGCGCAGAACGAGACTCACGCGATTGCACGCGCGCTCAAGTTGAGCGGGCATGCGAGCGCGCGAGCATGACGATTGAGACCGGCGGCGCCAGCCGTTCGCCGGTCTCGCACGAGTCCGAGCGCCCGGTTCTTCTTAGACGACTTCGCTCGAGCCGTCGGCCATGGCGGCCGTCAGCAGCCGTTGAGTGATCCTGCCCGACAGAATCCCGAGTGCCGACAGAGCCGCGCTGCGAGCGGCCTCTGCCAAGAACGAGCGCTCCTGCGCGAAGCCGCGAAAGCGCGGCGTCGGCCGACGAGCGGCGAACACCGCGACGCCGACCAGAGCGACGCCGACCGCGCCCAGTCCGAGCAGGATCGGTGCTCTGTGAATCGCGGTCTCGGTTTTCTCGATCATCTTGTCTCCCATTTTTTTGATCTCCCGAATGTCTCGAAGCAGGTCGGCGCGCGCTTGCTCGGCTCGACGGGTGTCGGCAGTAACGGCAGGGTCGGTCACTTCACCGTCTCCATCACTTGCTGAGCGTCCATGGCGAGGCGCGCGGTGGTGCGCGGCAGCTTGCGCCGTTCGAGCGCACGCAGAGCAACGACCGTGAGCACGACGCCGACCGCCGCGAGCAGCACGATCAGCCCGATCGCCGCGACTCCGACCCCGAACGCGAGCACCAGCACGACGGCCAACGTCGAGAGCGCCGCCTGCAAGAACATCCCCGCGATGACCAGCAGGCCCAGCGATCCGTATGCCGCACTGAGCTCGCCCGACAGTTCACGGCGCGCCAAGGAGAGCTCCGCCTGTAGCAAGCTCTTCGCGTGGTGCAGCGTGTTTTCGAGCAACTCGCCCAAGTTTGGTGGGACGTTGTGCGCGCGTTCCGTTGCAAGTTCTGGCATTTGGGCAACACTTTGCAGTCGTCGTGCCAGTGCGCTCGGCTGCAGAGCAGCGAGCAAGCCGCGCAAATCCTGGTTCTTTCTAGAGCGTGCTCGGGCGCGAGAGTGGCGCGGCGCCTCACGGCGAGGCCATATGTCTCAAGCGCACTCGACGAAATACGTCGCTGGCGCGCTACTGGCTCAATGTACCGCGGCAGACGCTACGCACTCGCCTGATCTTCCAGTTGGCACTGCGCTTGCTGTGTTTGGCACTGCGCTTGCTGTGTCTAGGAGCGTCACCGAGGCTCGCCGTACGGACCCGCCTCATTCGTTCAAGGAAGGAAGGCAATCATGAACTTCACCAAGACAGCGCTCGCGCTGGGTTCTGCGATCGGCGTCCGTGAGCTCCTCAAATCGGTCGAGAGCTTACGTTTCGAGGACGTGCTCGGCGCCGTTGGCCTCGAGCCAAAGCCGAGCACGGTGGCTCGCCTACTGCCCGCGATCGGACTCGTCACCTTCAGTGCGGCGGTGGGCGCGGGAGCCGCGTTACTGCTCGCACCGAGCTCGGGCAGCAAGCTGCGAGCGCGGCTTTCGGATGGCCTGGACGACGCCAAGCATCGACTGAGCGACACCATCAGCCAGTTCGAGCACAAGACCCACGGTCGCCACGCTCCATCGTGAGCCAACGGCCACCCGAGCGACGAGACACGAGCGCAGCCCGTGCCTCGTCGCTCTCGTTCACCCAGGAGAATTCAGCATGACCACCCAGCACACTCACGAAACCGTCGACATCTTGGCGCTGCACGACAAGGCGCACGACCGCGAGCGCCACGAACGGATCGGCAGCATCGCCGTCGGCGCGCTCCTGGCGGGAGCGTCGCTGCTCCGGGGTCGCCCGGTAACGCGAATCGTGCTCGGCACGATGGGCGGCCTACTGATCGCGCGCGGCATCTCGGGGCTGAGCGTGAAACAGCTCGGCACCTTCGTGGAAAATCTATTCAAGGATCGCTCCGACTTGGAGCGCCGCTTCAACGACGGTGAACACGACATCGTAGACGCCGCGTCGTTCGACTCCTTCCCCGCCAGCGACCCGCCGAGCTATTCGCCCGGCGTCGGTTGATGCGACGCCGAGAAAGCAGCGCACGTGGCCAATAACGAAATCGGGAAGGGCGCTCAGGCGATCATCGTTTTGGCGTGTGCCGCGATCGTGGCGGCAGCGATCAAGCTAGCTGCTGCATTCATCGCACCGCTGCTCGTCGCCTGCTGCATCGCCATTGCCGTACAGCCCATCTTCCGCTGGGTGCACAGCTCGCGCATCCCGGACGTGGGCGCGATCGTGATATCGTTACTTGCCGTCGTCGGCTTGCTGGGAGTCGTGGGCGGCTTGCTGGTCATGGCGCTCGCCAATCTGAGCGGTTCGGCGGCAGAGTACGTAGCGTCACTGCACCGGGCTCAAGTCGATGTCACCGTATGGCTCGAGGCGCATCACCAACAAGCCTTGGCGCAGTCACTGTACAGCTCCAGGCTCGACACGCTGCTACAAGAAGCAACGACGAGCATCGTGCTCGGCGTGCCCGCCGTGCTGTCGACGCTGCTCACGGTCCTGTTGCTGATTGTGTTCATGCTGCTCGAGGTCACCACATTGCCGAAGCGGTTCCGCGCAGCGCTCGGCTGGTCGCCCACGACGTTCAGTGATTTTTCGCGAACGATGGCTGAAATCCAGCGCTATTTGAGCGTAAAGACCGCCACCAGCGCGGCCACGGGGTTGTGTGCAGGCCTGTGGTGCGCGGCGTGTGGCGTGGCGAATCCCGCGCTTTGGGGTCTCGTGACGTTCGCATTACATTACGTACCAACAGTGGGCAGCTTGGTGGCAGCGCTGCCACCGATACTGATCGCGCTATCAACGCACGGCGTCGGACGCGCCACATTGGTCGCGGTGGGCCTCACGGTGACGAGCACCGTGATTGGTAACATCATCGAGCCGAACGCACTCGGCCGCTCGCTGAGCGTCTCGCCTTTGATCGTGCTTTTGTCGATGTTCGCCTGGGGTTGGCTGCTCGGACCGATCGGAGCATTGCTCTCGGTGCCGCTGACCTTGATCGCGAAGATCGTATTTTGGAATACGAGTGACCTGCACTGGGTTGCTGTGTTGCTGGGGCCGACGCCACCCCCGTCGGCTCGCAATTCAGAGCTGAGTCCACCTCGAGATTCCTTGTTACCTAAAGCTCCGCGTGCGGGTCAGGTTGCCTCAACCAAGGCACCCTCAGAGGCAATGTGACACAGGCCGTGATCGCCACCTTATCGCACAAGCTTCGATAAACGCCGCGCTTCTTCGCAAACTACATTGCTGCCCGGACTTGGCACGAAGCGTGCTGAGCAAGCGCCGAGAAAACACCATGTCGCGACGCGCACGCCTCACCGTATTGGAGCTTGGAGCCTCACCAATGGCTTGGGCTTCTTGTCACGGGCTGGGCGCGGATGACTGGGTCGTGGTCGCGCAACAGAGCGACGAGCCTGCGCGAGACTTCACGGAGCGTGTGCGGCTGCGTGCTCGCCGACTACGCAAGGAAGACGCGCAGATCGAGGCGGTCGACGTGTACACGGCGCCCCATTCGGATGCACCCCGTTCGCTCGCGCGGCGTGTCGCGATCGAAGCACTCGGCGATCAAATCACCGACGGCGGCCGGCTCACGTTGTGGTCAGACTCCGCCGTAGACTCGGAGAATGATGCCGAATTGTCCGCCATTTTGGCGCAATTTGGGCCGATTCTCGCAGAACGTCAAATCGCGATGAATCACCAAGCCTGCGATCCCGAGGAGCGTTCTGGTGTTCGTCATGCGATCCCGAAGCCATCCGCGACGGGTTTCGATCCACTGGCGGATTTCGACGACCTCGGCTGAAGCGCAAATCCCCGAGTAATACACAGCCTGGGGATTAGTTGTGCGAGTGACTCGCTACGTCGCAGTTGGGAATCGAGCGTGTGTCACGCACGTGTCGAAGCATGACTCCAAGGAGTCAATGTGTCGGACGTGTTGCACCGGAGCAACGTGAACGTGCCTGGATCACGCGTGAAACCGGCAGCAAAACGCCGCTTTTCGCCGGTCGAGTCACTGAGCTTGTGAGTCGTCGCTGGCGCTGGAGGGCTCGCCGTCGTCAGGCTTCGGCTCTGCAACCGTGGGCATCGGCGTGGGCTGAGGCGAGTGGGCAATCACTTTGCGGGGTGAAGTCGCACTGGGCAGAGGCTTGACCGTGGCGGACGCGACCGGCGACGCAGGTGTACGCACCTGGACATTCGTGAGGGGCTGTTGCACTGCTGCTGCAGGCGAAAGCGGCCGTTGTTCGACGGGGACGTTCGGGGACGCTGCTGGCCCGAGTTGCTGGGTTGGAGCGGGCTCGGGCGCAGGGCTCGGCGACAGAAACGGTATTTTCCAGGCGGAGATGGTGGCAGGCAAGCGTTGCACGTCGCTCGCGCTCGGCAGGCGAATGTGACCCTCGCGCACCGCGGCGGTCAACACTGCGGCGCACGAGCCGAGTACGAGCAGCGTGCAAAACGCGCCGAGCCAGCGCCGACCGCGCGGAGCTCGATCAACGGCCGCACTGGTGCGGGGAGCCAGCGAATCCGAGCTCAGCTCGGGTTCTGAGAAGGCCTCCAGCGCGGCGGCTAGCTCGCCGACATTGCTGAAGCGCCGTGAGCGATCTCGCTCCAAGCAACGTAGAACGACGGCCTCCAGCA
>DATHOI010000028.1:0-7018 GCA_035485095.1 Polyangiaceae bacterium
GATGGCGCTCGCTCCAGGCACATCCCCTTGGATGTCTGCGCCGTAGTCGTCCTGCGGGGCGACCTCCTTCGGCGCATCTTTGGCGGCGTCGGCGAATGCGGCCCCGGCCATCGAAACACCGAACGCGGACGCCAGCGCCAACGGCACCCAAAAGCGCGGCAGTGCCCGAGAACGAGAGCGACTCATGGCTGGGTTCTACCCTGGGCGGAGCCTCAAGGCACGCATCGGAGCCCGGGCGGGCTCGGGCAGCGGAATCCGCCAGCTCACTTAAAGAAGTACTTGCCGCCGCGCCGACATTGGCCGACAAGCACCCACAATGGCCCTAGAGAGCCCCGACGCGACCTTCGACCCCTTTCCAGCGGGCAGCCAGCTGGAGCGTGTTCCGGATTCGAGCTCGCTCCGCGTGAGCACGAATACTCAGTACGAGAGCGGAATCCCCCCCGCCCGGGTTCGGGAAGAGCTGTCTCTGCAGGCCAGCGAAGAGCGCGTGGAGCTGGCACTCGCTGGCGTGAGCCGAACCGAGGCCAATCTGGGTCAGCTGATCCGCGGCCTCAAGCACTTGGCGGCCGGCGCCGGTGCGGCACAGGCTGCCAATCTCGAGCTCATGCACGAGCTCGATGAGCTCCGCGCTCACCTCGTGCACGTGAACGAAGAAGAAGTAGCGCTCCGCTACCGCATGACGCAGCTCGAACAATTACTCGACCTGATCCGTCACGAATCGAGTCGCGAGCGTGATTTCTTGATCGAGCAGCAGGACCTTTTTCTGGTCGAGATCATGTCCGACCACGATCGCCAAATCGCAGATCTGCGCCGTAGCTTGCGAGAAGCGTCCAATCGCAAGGCGGATGCGCGGGAAGTTGCGGAGCTCGTCGCGCAGCGCGACCAAGCGCGCGAGTACGCGACGCGCTGCGAGCGTGAACGCGACTTGGCGTGGCAAGAGCTGGCCTCGGGCCATGCGCCAACGCCAACGCCAACGCCCACCCCAACTTCGGAGTCGGGCTCGGCCCGCAAATCCGCTCCGACGGCGATCGGCTCAATCAGCCTGAAAGCAGTCTCGATCAGCGCCTCGCAGCTCCCCGACACCGAGCGACAAGCCACCGGCTATTCGTTGTCGGGCGACGACATTTCCAAATAGCGCACTACTCGTGGCGTCCGAGCGCGCTCAGCATCGCCGCGACGCTCACCAGTTTCTCGCGCACTTTGCCGCGCGCTTTGCCCGCCTCGATTTCCAGCGAGTCGAGCCGCCGCCAATCCGCGAAGCTGAGCGCTCGCACGCCGAGCTCTTGCAGCTTGTGTACGACGCGCTCCGGATGACAGGGCGCGTGCGTAGCATGCAGCAGGCGGGCGTCTGCCAAGAGGGAGAGCACCGTTTCCTTCGCGTCGCCCTTGTTGGTGCCGACGAGGCCAGTGGGCCCCCGCTTAATCCAGCCGGCCACGTATAGACCCGGCACGGGGTGATGGTTCTCCCCGAGCACGCGACCTTGCTCGTTCGGGATCACGCCGCGAGCCTCATCGAAGGGCACACCCGGGATGGCGACGCCGCGATAGCCGATCGAGCGCAGTACGAGCCCGCACGGGATCTCGTCGAAGCTGCCGCTGCCACGCGCCGAGACGCTGCCATCCGCGCCGTACGTGAGGGTATTGTGCTCGACGCGCACACCAGTAACGCGTTCCGCGCCCAGTACCTCGACCGGCGACGCTTGAAAGCGTAAGCGAACCCGCCGTGCCGCGCGCTTCGGCGGCGCCGCCGCGAGCTTCAGCAAGTACTCGACGTTCTTTCGCGCCGCAGGGCTGAGCCCATCGACCTCCACGCTCGGCAAATCACCCTCGACAGTGACTGCTACGCCGGCGAGCTCGGCGATGTCCGAGAGCTCGCTCTGTTCGAAGGCGGCTTGTGCAATGCCACGTCGCCCCAAAAGCACGACCTCGCGCACGGCGCTGTTGTGCAGCGCGCTCAGCGCCGCGTGCGTGATATCACTATCGGCCAGCTCACTCGGCGAGCGAACCAAAATGCGCGCGACGTCCATGGCCACATTGCCCATGCCGACGACGACGGCTCTTTCGCTGGACAGATCGAAGGCGTCAGTCTGAAAATCCGGATGCCCGTTGTACCAACCCACGAACGCGGTAGCCGGCGCGCTGCCCGGTAAATCCTCTCCGGGCACGCCGAGCCGCTTGTCCGTCGCCGATCCGGTGGCAAAGACGAGTGCGTGGTATTCGGCAAGCAGCAGCTCGATCGGCAAATCACGTCCAACCTCGACATTGCCGAAGAAGCGATAGCTCGGATGGTTCGCGATGCGCTCGAACGCCGCGATCACGCGCTTGATGCTTTGATGGTCTGGCGCGACGCCGAAGCGCACGAGGCCGAACGGCGTCGGCAAGCGCTCGAACATGTCGACCTCGACGTGAGCCGTCTTGTCGCGCAGCAAGAAGTCTGCGGCGTAGAACGCGGCGGGACCGGAGCCGATCACCGCCACGCGCAGCGCCGGCCCAATCGGCGGAGCTTCGACAGCATGGGGATCGGAATGCGGATCGGAGTCCACGTTTGCCCTCTTCCTCAGGCAGGCCCGAGCCCGCTCCGTTCACTGACAGCAGAATCCTAGCCGACTCACGGCGAACGCCAAAACCGGCGTTTTCCAGCGCCCGACGCTTGACCCGACCGGACCCAGAGCCTAAAGTTTCACGAAGTTTTGAAAGCTCAAATATCAAGCTGATGTCCAGCGCGCCCACAGAGCCAGTGACCCAAACCGAGCTCGAGGTCGCCGATACCGTCGGTCGACTGATGGAGTTCTGGGGCTTCAAGCGTCCGATGGGGCGCATGTGGACGCTTTTGTACCTGTCACCCGCTCCCCTTGGCGCCTCCGAGCTCGGCGAGCAACTCAAGATGAGCGCGGGCGCCGTCAGCATGACGCTCAACGAGCTGTTGAAGTGGGGCGCGGTGAAGAAGAGCTGGCGGCCCGGTGAGCGGCGCGACTTTTACGAAGCGGAGACCAGCATCGGTAGATTGGTGCAGCGGGTGCTGCGCGAACGCGAGCTCGAGCTCGTCCGTCAATTCGCGGACGCCTTGAGCAACGCGGAAGCCGCACTCCCGCGCCAAGCTGGGCCTGCCAGTGCACCAGATTTCAAGCGCAACCGCGTGCACGAGCTGCAGCGATTGTCGAAGCTCGGTGAAACGCTACTCACGGCGCTCGTGGCAGGCAAAGTCGTCGACCCCACGCCGTTTCTGAAAGTCTACGGAGAATAATGAGCGACTCGACGACAGCCCTCGCAAAAGAAGGCTCGGGCGCGATGTTCGACGGCATCGCCGCGCGGTATGACTTGGTAAATCGCGTCATTTCCTTGGGCATCGACCAAAGTTGGCGTCGGAAAACGGTGCGCGCGCTGGCACTCGAGCCCGGTCATCGCGTGCTCGACCTGGCAACAGGTACCGCTGATTTAGCGATTCAGGTCGCTCGCACCGAGCCCGGTGTGACCGTCGTGGGCCTCGATCCTTCCTCGAAAATGCTGGAAGTTGGACAGGCGAAGGTGACGCGAGCTGAGCTTTCCGCGCGCGTGACACTGGTTCAGGGGGACGCTCAAGCGCTGCCCTTCGAGACCGGCAGCGTCGATTCGGTGTGCATCGCGTTTGGCATTCGAAACGTGCCCGACCGTGGCAAAGCGCTGCGCGAAATGGCTCGCGTCACGCGGCCCGGCGGGCGCATCGCTATCCTCGAGCTGTCCGAGCCGCGCGGCGGACTGCTCGGCGCGCTGGCCCGCTTTCACATTCATTCGGTCGTGCCGTATGTCGGCGCGCTGCTCTCGGGAGTGAAAGAATACCAGTACCTGCAACGGTCGATCGCCGCATTTCCGCCTGCCGACGAGTTCGCAGCGCTGATGCTAAAGTCGGATTTGAACGTCCTCGCCGTGCATTCGCTGACGTTCGGAGTGTGTCACTTGTACGTGGCAGAGCCGGGAAAGCGGCATGAGTGATCAGGTCGAGCTCGGCACTCCGAGCAGTCGCTTCCAGGAGAGCTCCTTCGATCCGAGTGAGCTGTTGGCGCGCATCGAGCACAGCCTCGACCGCGTCGCCGACGACGGACACTGGGCGGCGCTGACTTGGTCCGTGCCTCGCGTGCCGAGCGAGCGGCTCCTCGCGGCTGAGTCAGATGGAGACGCGCTGCTCTGGGCACCACCCGGCGAGGGAGAAATTTGCGCGTTGGGCGCAGCCTTCGCGCTTACGGCCAGCGGAGCTGCTCGCTTTCAAAGCATTCAGCAGCAAGCGCTCGAGCTGTGGCCGTTGCTCGATCTGAGCGCTTCTGACCGTGCGGCGCCGCCACCTCGTTTCTTTGGCGGGTTTGCCTTTCGGCCCGGGCAGGCCCAGAGCGAGCTGTGGCAGAATTTCGGCGACGCGCGCTTCGTCTTGCCTCGACTGGCCTACCTCAAGAGTCCGGAAGGCGCATGGCTACGCTTGATCGCGCGCTCCGCGGATCTGTCGAACAGCGCGTTTCGCGCCGAGCTCAGCCAGCAACTCATGCGCGCCGTGCGGGCCTTGTTCACTGCGCACGAACCCGCGCTGCCAGCGCGTGAGCTGGCTCGTCGTGAGCTCGCCCCAGAGGCCTGGGCTGAGTTGATCTCGGCCATTCAAGACGAGATCAAGAGCGGTCGCGTCCAGAAGATCGTCGCAGCGCGACGTGTCAGCTTGACCCTGGATCGCGAGCTGTCTCCGGCCGCGGTGCACGGCCGCCTGCGCGACGATGCACCGGAATCCACGCGTTTCGCATTTCGGGTCGGGCGCTCCACGTTCTTGGGCGCCACGCCGGAGGGGTTGCTCCGGAAGCGTGGCGCCGAGCTGACGACCGAAGCCGTCGCGGGGTCAATCAACGCGGACGACGCGACGGCAGCGAGTCGCCTGCTCGAAAGTGGCAAAGACAGCCGCGAGCACGAATTCGTGGTGAGTGAGATCTTGCGCTTACTCGCGCCGCTCACGAGCGAGCTTGCGCCAGCGAAACGCGAGGTGCATCGACTCCGCACCGTGCTCCACTTGCGCACGCCGATCCGCGGGCGTTTGCGCGAAGCGAGCCACGTGCTCGAGCTGGTCGGTAGATTGCATCCAACGCCGGCGGTCGGGGGTGTGCCGACCGATGCTGCGGTCGACTTCATCACCAGCCATGAGCCCGATGAACGCGGCTGGTACTCGGGGCCCGTCGGTTGGTTCGATGCCACGGGAGACGGGCGCTTCGTCGTCGCGCTTCGCTCGGGGTTGCTGACCGGCAATCGCGCCGAGTTATATGCGGGAGCCGGCATCGTTGCTGACTCGAACGCTCCGAGCGAATTTGCCGAAACGCGCTGGAAGCTGGCCGCGCTCCTCGGTGCGCTCGGAGTTTCTGGGTGAGCTCGACACTGCTCACCGAGTGGTCGCGACTGCTCTTGGGCACCCTCGCCAGAGCCGGTGTCGAGCATGTCGTGCTCAGTCCTGGGTCGCGCTCGACTCCGTTTGCCTGGGCCGCCTTGCAGGAAGAGAAACTTCACTGCCACTCGCTGTGGGACGAGCGCGTTGCGGCATTTTTCGCGCTCGGCCAGGCGCGGCTGAGCGGCCGTCCGAGCCTCTTGCTCTGCACTTCCGGCACGGCAGCCGCCAATTACTACCCTGCGCTGATCGAAGCCTCATTAGCGCGAGTACCAGTGCTGGTGCTCACCGCTGACCGCCCGTTCGAGTTGCAACATTCCGCTGCGCCTCAGACAATCGACCAGATCAAGTTATTCGGCGACAGCGCACGCGCCTTCTTCGAGCTCGGCAATCCCGACGCCGCACCGAGCGCGCTCGCTGGCGTGGTGCGCAACGTCTCGCACGCCATACACCGCGCACGTTTTCCAGAACCCGGGCCCGTGCATTTGAACGCGCGCGCGCGCAAACCTCTCGAGCCAAGCACGGCGAGCGACGTGAGCTCGGTCGCGCTGCGGCGCGCGGTGGACAGCTGGTTGACGCAAGGGCCAAGCGTGGCGGCGGGTGGATCCTCGCAGGGTGACGTCACTCGGCTGGCGCAGGCCTGCGCGGACAACGCGCGCGGGCTGATCGTGGTTGGGCCGCACAGCGCATACGATTCGCAAGCGCCACTGTTGCTAGCGCGCCTCGCTGAAACGACCGGGTTTCCGCTGCTCTGCGAGAGCACGAGTCAATTGCGATTTTTCGCGCACGACGCGCCCGGCGCGCTGCGCATCGATGCCTTCGAGTGGCTGCTGCGCTGCGAGCGTCTGCGCGAACAGCTCCGCCCGGATCTGCTGATCAGCTTCGGCGCGCCCCCGACGTCGGGGGCCTACGAACGTTTTCTCGATTCCGAGTTCGCTGGCCAACGCTTCGTCGTCGCGCCGCATGGCTTTCCGGATCCGCACGGGCACGCGAGCGAGCTAGTCAGCGCGAGCAGCGCTGACGCAGCGCGAGCAGCGCTCGAAGTCTCGAGGCCCCGAGCGACGAGTGTGGACACCGCGCGCACCCAATTTCGACAAGCTTGGGCTGACGCCAATGGCCAAGCGTGGCGTGCGATCGAACGCGAATTATCGCGAAAAACGCCGTCTCTGAGCGAGCCACGCGCGGTGCGATCGGTGCTCGAGGAGCTGCCGGATCCATGCACGTTGGTGCTCGGAAACAGCCTTCCCATTCGCGAGGTGGACGCATATGTGCCGTGCTCCGCGCGCCGCGTGCGCGTGCTCTCGCAACGCGGTGCCAACGGCATCGACGGGTTGATCTCCGGCGCTGCCGGCGCTGCGAGCCTCACGCGCGAGCCCACGGTGCTGCTGCTCGGGGACGTGAGCTTCATGCACGACATAGGCGGCCTCGCCGCAGCACGCGAGAGCCTCGGGTCATTCGTGATCGTGGTCATCGACAACGGCGGTGGCCGCATCTTCGAGCAATTGCCGATCTTTGCTCAGCTCGAGGAGCAGCCCGAAGCGAGTCGTTTTTGGCTGACGCCACCCGCCGCAGATCTGAGTCACGCAGCGCAGCTGTACGGGCATCGCTACGAGCGGCTCAGCGAGGCCGCTG
>DATHOI010000029.1:0-2862 GCA_035485095.1 Polyangiaceae bacterium
GCGGCGCCTATGAAAAGACCGCGCGCGCCATGGTAGAAGCCGAGTAGCGTACACGTGGTGGTCGAGATACGGGCTGTGCTGCGCAGCGTGGCGAGTGGGCTTGCGCTGTTCGCCTTGGCATCGAACGCGGGCGCGAGCGCCGCGCCGCGTGTGGTCGTCGTCGCACAGCCACCACGCGACGCACGGCTCGAGCGCGCGCTGCTCCTAATTCGTGGTGAGCTGGCCGGGGTCGGTCTGAGCGCCGAGATCTTGGATAAAGAGCCGGAAAGTGCCGACGTCGCAGAGGGCTCCTATGGCCTGGTGAGCCTGGAAGAACAAGGCTCAGTAACGCAGATTCGAGCCTTCGCGCCCGGCGACCCGAAGCCGATCGTGACCAGCGTCGATACGGCGGAGGCCGGCGTCGACGCCGAAGTGATCGCGGTGCGCGCCGTAGAAACACTGCGCGCGGCGGTGCTGCAGTTCGCGCAGACTCATGAAGCCGGCTTGCCCGACGCCGTGCGCGGCTTTGCACAACTGCGCAAGCCACCGGCGGTCGCGACGCGCGACGCCGAAGGCACGACGACGCAGCCGCCCCCGAACGCCCCGCGCCCAATCCCGCCGACTGCGCAGCTCTACGTCGGTCCGGAGCTCGTCTGGCAACCTCGTTTCGTACCGAGCTTGGGCGCGCAGGGCGGTTTCGTGATCGGTCCGCGTTGGGGTTTCGTGGCCCTGGGCCTCGAGAGCTCGCTGTATGACTCGGACGAAGGGGCGCGAGCCGGACATGCTCGAGTTTCACGTCGGCTATTTTCAGTGCAACTCGGCGGGCGTTTCGCGATGAGCCACGCCTGGGAAGTCACGACGCGCGCGGGCATTAGCTACGCGCTCTTTGATGTCAACGGGAAGCCGGAGCCGGGCTATGTCGGCGTCGATCTGACTCACCACAGCGCGGTCTTGTCGCTCGGGGTCGGCGGCGCGTACTACTTTGCGCCTGCGTTCGGAGTGTACTTGAACGTTAGCGGCGGGGTCGCACTCGACGCGCCGGAGCTGCGCATTGCCGGTGAGGAAGTGAGCACTCTCGAGCGGCCATCACTGTCCGTCTCGAGCGGCGTATTGGTGGCGGTCTTCTGAGACCGCGTTCCCCGGGCTAGTCGACACTAAAATGGCGCCGCGCGGCGCGCCCGCGGGATTTGACGTCGTGCTGACGGGCCCTATGCTCAGGAGCATGGGTGAAGCGGTGCTGCTCGTCACGGGCGGAGGGCGTGGGATCGGCGCGGCGACTTGCCGCCTGGCCGCTGCGCGCGACCGGCGGGCGCTGACGCGGACACGCAGTCCGGCTCAGCTCGCGCGCGCTTCAATCGTCGCGCATGGAGAGCACCGCGCGCGCTTCGGCGTGCAGCTCGTGCGTTGTATCCTCGATCGGCGATACGGCGCTGCCGACTGCCACGAATTCGAGCACATGGCTATGCCAGCCATAGTGGCCCTCGCGCACTTCCACGCCCACGATGCCGCCCGTCGCGCCCGCGCTGGCGGCGTCGAGCTGGACACGCGACAGCGCCAGCTCGCGCGCGTCATACAGGCCTTGGCTGAACGCCGGCATCTCGCAGTTTTTCTGAGCTGTCTTGAACCAGGCGCCCAGCCCCTGGTGGGCGACGTGATACACGCACACGCCGTGCACCAGCGCGACAGGACGGAAGCCCCCGCGCACGAGGCCCCAAAAATCCGCCCCGCTCAGGTCGCAGGTGAACGCGCGCCCGTGACGATCGCGGAATTTCGCGCCGTCACCCGCGCGCCGCCGAACCGCGGTGCCCATCGCAGAAAACTCGGCGTGGTGCCCTTCTCGCTCGATCTCGATGCGCATGCCGACGACGCCATCCGCTCCGAGGGCGTGAGCTTGGTTTTGAATTTCGGCCATCGCGGTTTGACGCGCGAGCAGCATCACCTGCGACATTTCGACGAGCTCTTGATTCTGCGAGTACGGCGCCGACGGGTAGCCGATGTGAAAATAGCTCGCGCCGAGCACCAGCTCGAGCGGCTCGAAGCCGACGTCCTCGAGCAACAGCAGCTCGTCTATCGTGAGGTCGCTCGTGAAGGGGTGTATTTCGGCGGCCGCGCTCATTCATTCACCGTCATCACCAAAACGGGCGCGGGAGGCGCCTCCTTCATGGCGATGGGCAAGACGCTCGTACCGATCGCAAAGAACTCGATCACGTGAGCGTCCCAGCCATGGCTGCTCTCGTGGATTTGCGTACCGACCACGCCGCTCGCTCCGTCGAGCTGCGCTTCATATTGCAGACGCTCCATCGCGAGCTCACGCGCGTCATACAAGGCTTGGGTGAAATTCGGCATCTCCTGGTTCTGGCCCACTGACTTGAACCAACCGCGCAGGCTCTGATGTGCCACGTGGTACACGCAGTTGCCCATCACCAGCGAGACCGGGCGATAGCCGCTCTTCAACAACATCCAAAAATCCTGCCCCGAAAGGTCGCTGGTGAAGGGCATGCCGTTCGGCGCGCGCCAATTGCTGCCGTCGCGCGCATAAACCGCAGTACCGACGGCCACGAACTCGATCAAATCCTCCCCCCAACTGTGGCGATTGACGTGCAAACGCACGCCGATGACACCGTCCGAGCCGAGCTCGTGCGCCTCCTCCTCCATACGTGCCATGGCAAGCTCGCGCGCTTGATACATGGCCTGGGTGAGCACGGTCATCTCTTGGTTTTGGGACCAGTCACTGCGCTGATAACCCACGTGGTAGAAGCTCGAGCCCAACACCAACCCGGCGCACTCGAAGCCGCTCTCGCGCACCAGCAAGAATTCCTTGACCGAGAGATCGCTCGTGAAGAAACGCTGACCTTGAGCGTTACGCGAGCGCTGAATGCGCTC
>DATHOI010000030.1:0-15495 GCA_035485095.1 Polyangiaceae bacterium
CGACGTCGGATCACGCGGAGAAATGGCTCGGTTCTGCGATTTCGTCTGCCGAGACGGCGCGCCGGACGTGCTGGTCAACAACGCTGGGGTCGGGCTCGCAGGCGGCGTGCTCGACACGTCGCTGGAAGACTGGGAGTGGATCGTAAACGTGAACTTGTGGGGCGTCGTCCACGGTTGCCACTTCTTCGCCCCGAGAATGGCCGAACAAGGGCGTGGTCAGATCGTCAACATTGCGTCCGCGGCCGGCTACTACAACTCAGAGGCCATGGCCGCCTACGGGACCACCAAGTATGCGGTCATTGGGCTATCCGAGGCGCTGCGCGCAGAGCTCGGACCGCGCGGAGTCGGAGTGTCGGTGATCTGTCCGGGCTTCATCAACACGCCCATCGTCGCGCACATGCGCATGCGCGGGGCGCGCTATCCGGAGCACGCACGCGCCCGCATCCAGCGCTTCTACGCGAAGCGCAATTACACGCCGGAGCGCGTTGCCGACAAAGTCTTGGCGACCGTTCACAACAACCGCGCTCTCGTGCCGGTCACACCCGAAGCGTGGGCGCTTTACGTGTTGAAGCGCGCGTTGCCGAGCTTCAGTCATCGACTCGTGAACGGTCTAGAGAGCCTATTGAATCGCCACAGCCGAGAGACGCCATGAACATCGAGCATCGACGAGTGAATGTGGGTCGGCTCGAGCTGCATGTGGCACAGGTCGGAGAGGGGCCCCCGGTGCTGCTTTTGCATGGCTTTCCCGCGTATTGGGCGGATTGGAAAGAACAGATGCTGGCGCTCGCGGCCGCCGGCTTCCGCGTCATCGCGCCCGATCTGCCGGGCTACGCGGAATCGGACAAACTG
Organism: Polyangiaceae bacterium; assembly: GCA_035485095.1. GTDB lineage: Bacteria > Myxococcota_A > Polyangia > Polyangiales > Polyangiaceae > PMG-095. Next base: position 850 of record DATHOI010000030.1, read on the forward strand.
CCGAGCACGCTCGACTATCGCTCGACGTTGTTAGCGAGCGACCTCGCTGGCCTAGTTCACGCTTTAGGGCTCTCTCAAGTCTACTTGGTCGGGCACGATTGGGGTGGCACGCTCGCGTATTGCCTCGCTTCCGAGCACCCCGAATTGGTGAAGCGTTTGGTGGTCATGAACGCGGGCCACCCGGAGCTGTTCCGCCTGGCTCTCCGCCACTTGGAGCAGATTGCCAAGTCTTGGTACATGTTCCTGTTCCAATTGCCGTGGCTGCCCGAGTGGCTCGTGCAACGCAGCTGGGCGCTCGCGCTGGCCTTGCGCGGCATGCTGGTGCGGCGCGACGCAATGCCGGACGCAGAGCTCGATCAGTACGTTGCCGCGATGCGTACGCCGGGAGCCGCGCACTCCGCGGTCAGCTACTATCGCGCGGCATTTCGTGCGCCGGTGCGTGCCAAGCGCAACATCACTCAAACCACGCTCGTCCTTTGGGGTGAGCAGGATAGGGCCCTGTCGGCGCGCCTGCTGCTGACGAATCTCGCTGACCACGTGCCGGACGTACGCGTGGAGCGTTTCGCGAACGCCGGACACTGGCTGCATCGCGACTTGCCTGACGTAGTCAGTCAGCGCTTGCTCGACTTCTTTCGCTCTTGAACGCTTACTGATGTCGGCTCGCGCGCGAGCTCTTGCGCTCTGCTCATCTGCTCAGGGCCGAGAGGCCGGTGCCGAATGCGCCGCGGCTTTCCTCACGCGCTCTCGTGTGACCCCATGTAGGTTCAAAAATGTAGCGTGAGTCAATCGTCGGAACTCGACGCCATCGAGGCAGGATAGCGCGCAACCTGCCGATAGGTCTGATAGTCTTGGCGGTTCGAATATGTCCACGATCCCTCCGACTGCGGAAGGCCGTCGTCGACCCGTCAGCGTGCTTGCACTGAAGCTGTGGGAGATCGCCGAGGCGCTCGAGCAGCGCCTCGACAATCCGGCGGAAGTGCTGGAGATGCTGGTGACGGCGGTCGCCAAAGGCGAGCAACCGATTGACGCTTGGCAGCGCTTGCATGCTGCCGCGGCGCGACACGACAAGGTTGCCGAGCTTGCTTTTGCCTACGAGCAAACGGTCTCCGAGAAGCGCGTCAAATTGTTGCAACCCGAGCAGCAGGCCTTCGTGTATCTGCGCGCCGCTGACTTTTTCTTCGAAACGCTCGGCGATGTCGAGGGTGCGATCAGCCATGCCAGTCGCGCTGCGCAGGCGGTGCCTGGGCACCCGGCGGCCTTTGAGTTGTTGGAGCGGCTGCTACGTCAGGCCGGCGCGACGACCAAGCTGGCCGAGCTCTACGTCGAGGCCAGCGCGCGTGAGGCGGACATCGGTCGCCGCGCGCTGTTTCTGCACGAAGCCTCCGAGTTGGTGAAGACCGCGGAGGGCAGTGAGGAGCTGACGATCGAGATCGGTCAGCGTATCTTGCGTCTCGATCCGAGTCGTGAGGACGTGCGCTCGGTCGTCGTGCAACGGTTGATCGCGCGCGGACGCCACAAGGACGTCGTCGATCTGCTCGAGCAAGCGTTGCGCCGCGACCCGCCGCCGACGACGGAGGAGGCGACGCTGCTGCGCGAGTGGTTGGTCGACCTGTGCCTGTCGGAGCTCAAGGATTCGACGCGCGCGCTCGGCCACGTCGAGGGGCTGCTCAATGGCCAACCCGATCACGCGATGGCGCTGAAATCCGCAGAGGCGCTGCTGGAAAACCGCACCGTTTCTCTGCGCGCCGCTGCCGCGCTCTCCGATGCCTATGAGAAGACGGGTCGCGTCGATCGCGCCATTGCCATGCTGGGCGTCGAGCTCAAGCAAGTGCGCGGTCCGCGGCGTGTCGAGGTGCAACGCCGACTCGGGATTCTACGGCAAGACGCGCTAAATGATCCAGCAGGCGCGCTCGAGCTGCTGGCGCCGGTCGTCGCTGGCGACCCTGGAGACGACGCGCTGCGGCGCCGTTTCGTCGGCCTGAGCTTGAGCCTGAATCAGCCTGAGCAGGCGGCGCGGCTCCTTGCTCGCGCGCTACAAACCAGTCGTGACTTGAGCGTCCGCGCGCGCGTCGGCGTCGACGTCGGGCACGTGTATCTGAAGACCGGTGACGTGAAGCGCGCGCAGGCTGCGTTTCAACAAGTCATCGAAGCGGGCAACGACGACGCGGCCGTCCTGGAAGCAGCCAAGCAGCTCTCCGACTTGTACGCCGAGTCGGGCGAACGCAAACAGCTCGTGTCGGTGCTGGAGCGCGTGGTGTCACTCGAGCCCGAGCGCGAACCGCGTCAAGCGGCCGCGCGGCGTTTGGCTCGGCTGTGCGACGGCGACGGCGGTGACCCGGCCCGCGCGATCGTGGCATGGCGCGCGCTGATTGGCTCGCCCTGGACAGACGAGGCGCTGCGCCGCTTGGAGGCCCTGTACAGCGAGGCCGGGGACGACGAAGGCCTGTCCGACGTGCTCTTTCATCGCGCCGATCGCACCAAAGACGTAGTAGAAGCGCGGCGTTTGGCTTTTCAAGCGGCCGAGCTGCGATCCACGCGCACGCGCGATCCAGAAGCGGCGCTCGCTGCTTGGCAAAAGCTGGCGGATCGCTACGGGCCTTCGCGTGAAATTCACGAGCGCATCGTGCCGCTCTTGGAGCAGGCGCAACGCTACGCCGAGCTGTCGGAGGTCTTGGAGCGTGAAGCGCAACTTCTGGAAGGGAGCGCGCGCACACAACTGCTGGTGAAGCTCGGGCAACTGCGTTTGGCGCGCCTTGGCGACCCGATCGGCGCGCTTTCGGCATTTCGCAATGTGCTCGAGCTCGATTCGAGCGACAAGGCTGCCCGTAGCGCAGTCGAGAAGCTACTGAGCGCGGGCGAGGCTCGGCTAGCGGCGGCCAACGTGCTCGAGCCCTTGTTCCGTCGCGAGGAGCCAGGCACCGGTCTACTCCGTGTGCTCGAGACGCGCGCGGAATTCAGCACGGATCCCGTAGCGGGTTTGGCGGCGATCGACGAAGCCACGATACTCAGCGAAACCGTGCTGAAGGACTCGGCGCGCGCGTTGGAACTGGCGGGCCGCGCGCTCCTGATCGCGGTCGAGCACGTCCCAGAGCAGATCTTGCAGCGGCTCGATCAGGTGCGCCGCGTGGCGAGCGTGAGCGGTGACAGCGCTCGGCGCGCCGAGCTCCTGTCTCAAGCGCTCGGCGGGCGATCACTGGACTCTGAAGCGTTGCTCGAGTTGGCAAAGGCGACCGGGGAGGCGCTGGCTCTAGCCGGTGATATCCCGCGCGCTGTGGAGATTTATCGCCGCGCGCTGGCTCATGACTCATCACGGGAGCTCATGCAGCGGGTCGACGAGCTGCTCACCGAGCAAGGCGCGCCGACCGAGCGCTTGGCGCTTTACACTTCGGCGTTGGAGCAAGAAACCGAACCGGCGCGTCGGCGGGAGCTACTGCACCGGATCGCTCTCTTACAGCGGCGTGAGTTGGGCGACCCCGCCGCGGCGATCGCGACTTGGCGGCGCGCAGTGGGCGAGGAGCCGCGCGACATAGTGCTGCACCAGTCGTTGGTCGATGCGTTGACCGAGGCGTCCGATTTGGTCGGCCTGTACGACGAGCTCGTACGGGTGCTGCCGTTGCTGGATCAAGAGCGCAAGAGCGTGACCTTGCTCCGGTTGGCCGAGGTCGCCACCCTCAAGGGTGATAGCGTGCGTGCGCTCGGGCACTACCGTGAGCTGGTGCAACTGAGCGATCTGTCGGACGACGTGCTCGAGAACGTCGAACAACTGGCCCGCGAACAGAACGACGGCAAGACCGTGCAAGCCGTGCTCGAGCGTCGGCTGGCGCACACCGCCGATCCCGAGTTGCGCGCCAATCTGCTCGAGCGCCTAGGTAACGCTTTTGCCTGGCAACTCGAGGATCCGGTCAACGCCGCGCGCATCTGGATTGAGGGCGGCAGACTCAGTGAGAGCCTGCCCGATCAGGGCGTCCGCGCGCAGCGACTCTTCTCGCGCGTGCTCGACGCTGATCCGGACAATCGTGAAGCCGCGGAGCGACTCGTCGAGTTGGCGGCGCGTGCAGGTGACTTCGATACCGTGCGCACCGCGTTCGAGGTCCTGCTCCGCACGTGTGACGAGCGGGAGCTCGTTTCGCTCGTGCTCGGCCTCGAGGAGCAGGCGGTCCAAACCGGCAATAGCCGTGGCTTCGTCGAGCTCGTCGATCTGGCGCTGGCGCGCAATCTGCAGCCCGGCCGCGCTCGGCACATCCAACTAGCGAAGGCCCGCGCGCTGGCTCAAGATCCCGCTAGCGCAGACAGCGCGGCGCGCATCTTCCGTACGCTGCTGGAGGTTTCCGGAGGTGAGGGAGCGACGGACGTAGAGGCGTTCGAAGCCTTTTTGAGCCGTGCCGAGCGCAGCCCGGCGCGCATCGACGACCACCGCTGGCTGTTCCAGTTTCGCTTGGAGCACGCCTCCGACCCCGCCTCTGTGCTCAACGAATGGGCGCACGCGGAGGAGACGCTGTTCAACGACCCGAAGGCTGCGCGGAAGCTGTACCGAGAGGTGCTGGAGCGAGACCCCGAGCGCACGGACGCTTTGTCCGAGCTCGCGAGGCTGCAAGCGGCGTCCGGAGACGCAAAGGCGGCGCTCGAATCACTCGAGAGCTTGGTGACACGCGTCGAACCCGAAGCGCGCGCATCGGTGGAGCTTCGCCGAGCCTTGTTGATGATCGGATCGCTCGGTCGAGCCAAGGAGGCACTCGCCTTGGTTGAGCCGATTTTAGCGGTAAATCCGAGTGACGCCGAGGCGCTGCGAGTCGTGCATCACGCGCTCTCCGTGCCCGAGGCGCGCGCTCGCGCGGCCGCCATCCTGGAGCAAGTGGCCGAGGGCTCGGAAGATCCGGCTGCGCGCGCGGACGTGATCGAAGCCTTGCTCGCCGTTTCGAACGACGCGCCGGAGCTCGCCGCGGCCAGGAGCCGTTGGTTGATGCAATTGCTCGAAACCAAGACGGACGCACCCGAAGAAGCGTTGCGCTTGGCACTTCGCGGCGCCGAAGCCGCACCGGCCGAAGAAGAGCTGTGGGCGTTCGCCGAGCAAATGGCCCGACGCCTGGATCAACCGGGCCCGGTCGCCGAAGCCTACGCCCGAGCCATCGAGCGCGATTTACCGGCGGAAACGGCCGACTCTCTCGGTCGCCGCATGGTCGAGTTTCACGAAGAATGGTTCGAGGACTCGGAGCGCGTCGTGCACCTCCTGGAGCGCGTGATCGCGCTCTGCCCGGCGGCGGAGTGGGCATTCGATCGACTGAAGCTCTCGTTCAACGCGGCTGGGCGTTGGCCCGAGTTGTTCGCGCTCTACGATCAGCGTCTGGCTGAACCGATTGCGAATGGCGAGCGGATCGAGATTTTGCGTGAAGCCGCGATGGCAGCGCGTGATTTCGCCAGCGACCCGGAGCGCGCAATTGCCTACTTCGAGAAGCTCAATGCGCTCAGCCCGGGAGACAACCGCGTCGAATCGTCGCTCGAACGCCTGTACGAGCGTCACAGCCACCGCCGACCGCTGATTGAGCTTTTGTCTTTACGCCTGAAGGCGAACAAGGGCGCCGATCCGGGTGAGCTGATGGGTCGCATCTGCGCCCTGTGGCTCGACCTCAATGAACCGCTGCCCGCTCTGGAATGGGCGGAAAAAATGCTCGAGCGTGAGGCGGACGAGCGCGACGCCGTCGCGCTTCTGGAGCGCATCGTGGCTCTGCCCACGTCGGCGCAAAGCGCGCTGGAGAGTGGAGAAACCGTACGCGAGCGCGCCGCGCAGAAGCTGGAAGCGCACTATCGCGCGACCAAGAGCACGATCGACGTCGTGCGTATGCTCGAGATCGAAGCCGAGAGCGCGCCGCGTGCGCAGCGCATCGTACTGCTCGAAGAAGTGGTGAAGCTGAGCCTCGAAGAGCTGTCGGACACGGCTGGCGCGTTCGAGACTCTGCTGATTTTGCTGACGCTCGACCCAGCGCTCGAGTCGCGTCGTGAACGCTTGGCCGAGCTCGCGCGCCAGGTCACGGGCGAGCAGCGCAGGGCGGACACACTGGTCAGCGTTGCTGAGCAAGAGACCGATCCTGTGCTGCGTGCCGCCTTGCTCGGCGAGGCCGGTGACGTGTGTCGCGTCGAGCTCGGGGACTTGCGACATGCGATGGAGCTCTACCGGCGCGTGCTCGGTCTGGCGCCGGAAGCTCCGCGGGTTGCGCTGCACGCGGCACGCGAGCTGAGCGAGCTCTTGCGCGCCGCAAAAGAGCTGCCGGAGCTCACCAGCGTGCTCGAACAGCGCGCCGGCCTCGAAACCGAGGACTCACAGCAGCTCGCGGTGCTCGGCGAGGCCGCGGAGCTCGCGCTCACCGTGCTCGGCGATCCGAATCGCTCGGTGCGCAATTTCCAGGCGCGGCTCGCGCTCGACCAGCAGGACAAAACGTCGCTCGACGGTTTGTGCCGCGCGCTCGAAGCCGCGCAGCGTTGGGACGAGCTGATCTCCGCGCTCGCGATGCGTGCCCGCCAAACGGAGGAGCCGAAGGCTGCGCGTGCCGACCGCGTGCGTATTGCGATGATCCACGAACAGGTCAAGGGCGACCGCGCGCAGGCCATCAGCGCTTGGCGCCTCGTGCAAGTGCACGATGGTCGAGATCTGGAGAGCTTCGAGGCGTTGTCGTCGCTGCTCTCGGCGGAGTCTCGCTTCGACGAGCTGGCCGAGCTGCTCTCGGAAGAAGTGTCGGGCGAGAGCGACCCGAAGCGTGAGCAACGACTGTACAGCGAGCTCGGCCACCTGCATCAGTCGCGCACGGGGGACATGCTTGCGGCGCTCGAGTCCTTCGTAGCAGCCGAAGACTGGAACAAGGCGATCGAGGTCGCGGGCGCCAATCACGCCGATCGCGAGCTGGGACGCAAGGTGTGCGAGCGTTTGCTGGATCTGTCGGTGAAGGCTTGGCAACGCGCCAAGAGCGCGGCCGACAGCGCCGAGGCGAGAGCCGCTGATTGGGCCGTGACGGAGCTGTCCGAACGCTTGCTGGAAGCCGGCAAGTATCAAGACGTAGTGACGCGCTTGCTGAGCTCTGCCGAGCTGCCCTTCGCGACGCAGCGGCGGCGCGAGTTGCGCCGCGATGCCGCGTGTTTGTGCTCCGATCGCTTGGACGACGGCGCTCGAGCGATCGAGCTATTTCAGGCGCTGCTTCAGGAAGATGCGGGGGATGAAGTCGCGCGCTCGCTCGTGACTCGACTGTCGCTGTTGCTCGAAGAGCAGGGCGAGCACGGCGAAATCGTGACGCTCTGGGAGCGCCAAGCGACGGCCCGCGCCGCGGCAGGTGACAGCTCGGGCGCCGCTGCGCTCTGGGCGCGCGCGGGTCAACTGGCGGAGGAACGCCTGGGCGACGGCGAGCGCGCCATTGCTGCCCACACCGCCGGTGCAGCGCTCCGCGGTGAAGACTCGCTCGAAGCGCTGTCCCGGATCTATTTGGCGCGCAAGCAGTACGACGAAGCCGCGCAGGTTTTGGAAGCCCTGTGTCTGCAGTCGTCGCCTGAAGCGTTGGCCGATCGCTCGCTCGAGCTGGCTGGCGCCTATTTGGCTTCTGGCGCGCCGGAAAAGGCTCGCCTCAGCTTGGAGCGTGCCGTGCCGATCGCCGTGAACGCGGCTGCACTGCGCGCGCGTTTGGCGACGTTGTACCGCGAAGCCGAGGACTACGCCGCGCTCGCCGCACTACTCGCCGAAGAGGCGGAGCGCGCCACGGATCGCAAAACCACCCTCTCGCTCTTGCGCGAAGCTGCGGCGTTGCATCTCGAACAGCGCTCGGATCCAGAGTCGGCAGTGCCGCTCTTGGCGCGCGCGATCGAGCTCGAACCCGACGATCAGAAGCAGCGTCTGCAGTTGTCTCACGCGCTATTTCTGGCCAAGCGCTACGACGAAGCCGCGGAAGCCCTGGCCGCGCAGATCGAACGCTACGGTTCGCGTCGGCCGAAGGATCGCGCGCTGGCGCATTTCCTGCTGGCGCGCGTGCTCTTGGGCGCCGGGCGCGAGCAGGAGGCGCTGCAAGAGCTCGACGCCGCGTCCAAGATCGACCCGGCGCATCCGGGCATCATGCAGATGCTCGCTCGAGTCGCGCTCGAGCACGGTCAACTGGACCGCGCCGAGAAGATGTACCGCTCACTCTTGCTCGTGCTTGGCCGCGACGATAGCAAAGACGGTCCGAGCAAGGCCGAAGCTTTGATCGCGCTCAGCGAAATCTCGGCCAAACGTGGGGACGCGGTGCGCGCCGGTGAATTCATCGAGTCCGCGTTCGAGGCTGCACTCGAGAGTCCCGGAGACGCCATCGCGCTAGAGCATGCGCTCCGCACGCAGAACCGACATGATCTACTGGCGCGCGCGCTCGAGACGCGCCTGGGCCGTGACCTGCCCGCGCCGGAGGCCGTGCGCGCTCTCGCCGACCTAGTGCTATTGCACGCCGACGGCTTGGGTGATCTCGAGCGCGTCAAAGACGATCTAGCGCGTCGGGCTCGCGTCTTGGAAGCAGCGCTCGAGAGCGCGGCAAGTGCCGACGATGCCGCATGGGCAGCGCTGAGTCGAATTTACGATTGCCTGGGCGACGCTGCGCGGGGCGGAGCCGTATTGGAGCGGCGGGTCGAGGCGCAGCTGCGCTCGAGTCGACCACCTGCCGACGGGGATCTGTTTTACCGGCTTGCCAAGGTACGCCTTGCTGATCCCGACAGCTTCGAGCAAGGGGTGGAGTTGATCGAACGCGCGCTCGACGCGGCACCCGATTTCGCGCGCGCCCGCAGCCTACTGGCCGAAGCCGCGGGCAATCCCGATCCGACGCGCGTAGCTACATTGCTCGAGCGCATCGCGCGGGCCACCGGCGACGATCGCGCGCTCGCCGATGCCTTGGCGGGGCAAATTGCAGGTCCGGACGCGACGCTGGAGCGTGTCCGTGAGGGCGTCGAGGTCGCGGTGCGGCTCGGTGACGCCGAGCTTGCCGAGCACATGCTGAAGAGTGCGCTGACGTTGCATGGAGAGCCCGGTGACGCGGCGTGGGTGCGCGTGGAGCTGGCCGGGCTCGCCGAAGCCGCCGGACGTCGCGCCGAAGCGCTCGAATATCGTGAGCAGGCCGCTCAGCATTTGCCGGCGGAGGAAGCGCGGGCGCTGCGGCTCTCGCTGGCCGAAGAGTATGCCCGCTCGCCCGAGCTAGCCGCGCGCGCGGTCGGCTTGTACGAGCTCGTCTTGGCCGATGATCCAGCCGCTCGCTCGATCTGGCAGCCGCTCCTCGATCTCTTGCGCGGCCTCGGGGATTCGCGACGTCTCGTCGATCTGATCGCGCGCATCACGCCTTTGATCGAGGACGGCGCGGAGCGCTCCGCGTTGCGTATCGAGCACGTCAACGCGCTCTTGGCGCAGCCGTCACGCGTCGCGGAGGTGATCAGCTTGCTGCAAGAGATCATCGTGGACGACCCGAGTCAACGCGACGCGGCGCGCGTGCTCTCCGAATTGCTGGAGCGTGAGGGGCGCACCGACGAGCTTTCGGCCTTGCTCACGACCGAGATCGATCAAGCCAAGGATGCTCGTGACGTGGACGCGATCGTGCAACTTTCGCTGCGTTTAGCGGGTATTTGGGAGCGCGAAAACCGCAGCGCAGACGCGCTCGATATGTGCCGTGCTGCGCTCGAGTGGGATCCGACGCGGCCGGAGCTTCTACAATCGGTGCTCCGCCTGGCAGAGGCCACGGGCGACGCGCTCTTGATTTCGGACGCACTCGAAAGTCTGCTTCGCGTCGAGCACGGCGAAGCCGCCGCGGCGCTCGGTCGAAAGTTGTCCGCGATGCGTGAGGAGCTCGGCGATCCGGAGGGCGCCGAGCGCGCGCTGACGCTCGGTTTCGAGGCCAATCCGCGCGATTCGTCGCTGCGTGATCTATTGCTCGTACGCTTCACCGAGCGTGAGGACTATGCGCGCGTGGCCGACCTCTTGACGCGCGCGCTGCGCGAGCGGCCGGATGAAAAGAAGCTGCTCGAGCGTTTAGTCGAGGCACACCGAGCCGCGCAGAACCCCGAGGCTGCGCTGGGCGTGATCGAAGACCTGCTGCGCGCAGAGCCTAGCAGTGTCGAGCTGCAGCGAAAGCGCGCCGCGGTGCTGGCCGAGCTTGGCCGGGACGACCAAGCCGTAGTCGCCTTCGAGCGTGCGTACGCCCTCGACCCATCGGTCGTGGGTGAGCTGATCGAAGCGATTGAGCGCGCCATCGTACGCGCGGAACCCGCAGATGAAGCGCGGCTCACGCTGCGCTTGGTCGAGGTCTTCGAGAGCTCGGGAGATCTGCCGGGGGCCCGCGCCCGACTAGCCGCGTTCGTGCGCGCCAATCCAGACGACTTGGCAGCGCTCCGTCGTTTGGCTTCGCTCGAGGCGCGCACCGGCAACATCGAGGGCGCGATCGACACGTTGGCGCAATTGGTCGACGTCGAAAAAGGCCCCGCGCTGATTGAAACCGCGCTTCGCTATAGTGAGGCCTGCGAGCTCGCGGGCAGAATCGGTGATTGTCGGCCGGCTCTGGAACGCGCGCTCGGTGAAGACCGGCACCACACCGAGCTCCGCCAACGCTTGCACACCGTTTACGAAGCGCTCGGCGCGCATCGCGAGCTCGCGGATTTATTACTCGAAGACGCGGTCAATGAGCCCGATCCGACACTGCGCCTGGGAACCTTGTTGCGTGTCGGCGCGCTGCTGCTCGGCCCAGACGGTGACGCAGAGGCCGCCGTTCAGGTGCTCGAGTCCGCGCGTCAAGACAATCCCGAAAGCGTCGACGTCGTCGTGCTCTTGGCGCGCGCGTACGCGGCGGCGCAACGCGCAGAGGAAGCGCTTTCGTTGCTCAACGCGATTGCGGACGCCAATCGCGGACGCCGCACGAAATCGCTCGGCGGCATCTACAGCGCGATGGCTCAGATCCACCTCGACGAAGGCTACTTGACGGACGCGCTGACCGCGCTCGGCAAAGCGTTCGAGCTCGATCCCAAGAACGGTGAGCTCGCGATGCGCCTCGGGCAGTTGGCGGTCGAGATCGACGAGGACGAAGTGGCGCAGCGCGCGTTCCGTGCGGTGTCGATCATGAAACCGCCGGCGCCGGGCAGCACGGATGGAGCGCCCTCGGAGGCCAAGGCTGATGCTAACTACTACTTAGCGGTTTTGGCGAGAAAATCGGGCGATCCTCGCAAAGCCAAGGTGCTCGTGGCCAAAGCGCTCGCGGAGAAAACGGATCACGCCGGCGCGCGCCAGCTGTTGGCGGAGCTCAGCGCAGAACGCGCTTGACCGCGGGCATCGAGTTTGGGTTTAGTGCCGCCACGATGCAGCGAAAAAAGCGCCTCACCAAACGCGAGCTCAAGGCTCAGTCGCCTGGCACGCCCCACCAGCACGCTCACATTCACTGCATCGCATGCGGTCGCCATCTCGACCCGGAAGAGTTCACGGCTGCACCGCCGACGGCCAACTATCTGATCTGCGAGCACCAATCGCGTTTCCCGGCCTGCGTGGACTGTGAGGTCGTGGCGCGCAGCTTGATCGCTGAGCATGACCGGACCGGCAAGCCGATCCAACAAGCTCAAGCCTGGCACTGAGCGTCGTCCGTAGGCCGCGGCGGCCGAGCTGCTCACTTCGCGTGTGAGGGGCGTTACTTGCGAGCCACGCGCTCGCCGCGCTCGCTCTTGGTCTTGCTCTTTTTGCTCTTCGAATCGCCGCGATCGAGCCAAGCCAACGCTTGGTGGTAGAGCTCCGGCTTTCGATCCAGCGCGAGCTCGTGGCCCATGTCGTCGGGAGTTACGACGCGTGTGTCTACACCGGCGCGGCCCAGCCAATCTTCGACTTGGTGCGTTCCGTCGATGACGCCGTCGTGCTCACCCGTGATCAAAAACACTCGCCGCACGCGCTCTTTGGCGGTTTGCAGCGCCTCCAAGCCTGGCCCGCCCCAATAGCGATCGGTGGCAGCCAAAATCAGCCAGCGATTGAAGACGTGAGGCTCGCGCACACCGACGTTCATGGCGGCGTAGGCGCCCTCGCTGAAGCCGATCAGCGTGTTGCCGTAGAGTTGCACGCGGCGGCCGTATTTCTTACGCAGTACCTGGATCGCCGCCATGGTGGCCGCGTGCGCAGAAGGCCAGTTGTTGTCCCAAGCGCGCCCGTCTCCGTACGGTGACGGCCCGCTTGGGCATACCAGCCAACCGAGGCGCCGCGCGACCGGCGCCCAGCGCTGACAGTCCTTGTCCGGGTGTCCGCCGCGTCCGTGCAAATAGATCAGGATCGGCCGCATCCCGTGGCGCCCTGGGCCTGTGGGCTCGAAGTAGTAAGCGGGCGCTACGCCAGGAGGATTTACGACGTGCATTCCGCCCGGCAAGACGGTGTCGTTCTTGTCGTCTTTTTCGTCGGGCTTCGATTTCGAATCGGCGTCGGCGTCGGCCTTTTCGACGTGCTTCTTTTCGTCGTCGCTGTTGTCAGCGGGGTCCGCGCTGTCGCTCTCTTCGCCGACTACCGCGTCTTTGCCGTCGGGGATGCGCAGCTTGAGTCCGATTTTGAGCGGCGCGCGCCGTTGCAAGCCGTTGGCCTCGCACAGCGCGGCGATGGTCACGTTGTAGCGGTCAGCAATGCGGCCGAGCGTCTGTCCGGCCGAGACGACATGCGTCTGGCTCGCGGAGGCGGGGAGCGCGACCAAAAGCGTGGCCGCGCAGACGAGCCGAGTCAGGAAACGCATGAGCAATGGGCGTATCACAACTTGATGGAGACTGAGAAAAGACTAGCATTTGCCGTAGGGCGGCCGGCCGGTCGCTGGGGCGACTTCCGGGGGATTGAGGGCCGTAGCACCGTCAAGCGCTCGCGGGCAGCAGATCAGCGAACACGAAGCCGTCCCGAATGACGACCTCCCCAGGGACGACTCGCAACGGCTCGGCGAACATCGGCCCTGCACAGACGAAGGTGTGAAACTCGCCGCGCTCGCCACACGGGTCAGCGCTGGCCGGCAAATCAGCGAGCAAGCGCTCGTCGAAGGCGCGCCCTGCGAAGCTCGCTGCGATCTGTTTGGGATCGACACAGGTCAAGCGTGCCTCCAAGCCGGCGGCAATCATGTCTCGCGCAAGCTGGGGCGTGGGTCTGCCCCAAAGCGGAAAGACAGGGGTGAGCCCAGTCCCGGCGAGCTGACGTTCACGGTACGCGCGTACGTCCTCCAGAAAGAGATCTCCGAACGCGACCGCTGTCACGCCCAGCGCAAGTGCTTGTTCGACGAAGGCGCGCATGCGCGTTTCGTAGTCGTCGATGGAGCACGGGTAGGGGAGATCCACCTCGATCAGCGGCAGGCCGGTAGCGCGCGCCTGCAGGCGGAGTAGCTCGCGACGCACCGCGTGCATCGCGACGCGATCATGGACTTGATTCACGGTGGTGAGCAGCCCGACGATGTCGCAGGTCTGCTCCAAGCGCAGCGTGTGCAACGCAAACGCGCTGTCCTTACCGCTACTCCAGGATAAAATGAGCTTGGGTCGCATCGCGAGCTCGCTTCGAGGTCCAGGTTAGCGCCAAAGCTCGACGCCAGTGGCGACCAAGCGCAGCTCATTCACGCTGCCATCCGGATTCTTCTGCGGGAAGTGCCCGCCTTCGCTCTCCAGGTGCGCGACACGCTCGGGCGGCAGTGTATTCACGTCGAGCGTCCCCTGAACCTTCGCGCTCGCGCCCGCAGAATCCGTGGGCACGAAGAAGCCGTAGTCCTTGAAGGTGACCCGACAACCGGGCAAGGCGGGGTCCGCGTCGGTCGCAACCTCCATCCAGCACCCGCGCCGCGTGCACGCGCTGCGGACATGCCCCTCGACCGTGATCGCTTGGTTGTTGTAGCGCTCCGGAGCGCGCAGCACGTCCGCGAGCACGAGCTCGGGTGCAGCCGCGATCGGCGCGCCGAAGCGTTTCACGGCGCGAATCGCGACTTCGGCGCTGGCCGCGGGCGCGGGCGCGGACGACGCTGGCTCGGTTTGCTCGGCGCGCGCGTGACAGCCACTGCTCACGAGCAACGCCGTGAACAGCCACGAGCGAGCAGACGGGGAGCCGAATCGAGTCATCGCGGCGCCCAGTATAGTCAATTTCGGTCTCGGGCTTCAGGGCGAGCCGAGCTGAAGCGAGGAGAGCCTAGTTGCTGGCGTGATTGGCGAGCGTGTAGCGCAAGCCGAGCCAACCGGAGACGTATTGATCGACAGCGCCGCCCGCGGTCAGAGTGGGATCCGAGCATGGCGGGACCGCGGGGTTGCCGCAGGGGTCCGGAACTGGATTGAAATTGAATGCGTAGCGCAGCAGATCGAGGCCTGCGACGAAGTCGAGCTGTGGCACGATCACGTAGCCGAACTGCAGCCCCGCCTCGACCGACTGCGTCTTGGTGTTGGGGAACCAATAGTTGCTCTTCAGCGCGCCAACGTCGCTGACCAGGCGCGTTCCGATGTGGAAGCCGACGGTCAAATCGTCGAAATGGAGGTGCGCATCGACGCCCAATCGGATGAACTTGTAGGACACATCCGGGACGAGCGGACTGTTTGGATCACCACCCAGCAGGTTGAAGACCTGTTGACCGTATGCGGCCATGAGCCCGATCTCATGCACGTCGATCGGTATCCGGCCGCGCAGACCGACGTAGTATTGAC
>DATHOI010000031.1:0-6362 GCA_035485095.1 Polyangiaceae bacterium
AGCCCGGCACTTCGATGCCCACCGAGCAGATCGGGATCGACTCGAAGGAATCCAGAAAATCCTTCATCACCGACGCGGTGCTGCTCAAGCTGAGCACGATCAGACCGTCGAGCGAGTGCCGACTGGCCAGCTCGAAGCAGTGATTGCGCTGCAATTCATAGCCCGCGAGGGAATGCAGCGAGCCGCCCGCAAAGCACAGCAGGTCATAACCCCGGCGCGCACACTCGCCGTCGAAGGCGGCGACGACCATGCTCGCGTACTCGTTGTACAGCGCGTCGAGCAGCAAGCCCACGGCGGGGCGAGAGCGAGAAGTGCTTTTCACGGCGCTCGGAAGCCCCGGCGAACGGGGCTGCTCGAGCCTAGCAAGATCCCGTGGCTGCCGAGAGTAGCCTCCGAGCGACGCCAGCGATTCCGGAGTATCGTGTCGTGCCCAAACGTCATGACAGAGAAAAGAGCCTTCCCTTCGCGGCTGCATTCGTCTGTTGGCGCCGGGCGGGCGTGGCGTCTTGCAGCACCGCTCGTACTTTTTGGCTGTAGCAAAGGCGCGAGCGCGCCGTCAATCGCATGCACCCTCGACTATGGCGGTGAATCACAGACGGTGCTCGTCCCAGCAACCTCTGCCCCGTACCGCGTGCTCCCGCACAAGGTGGACGACCGCTTCGAGTTCAAAGCCGTGTACGTCACCGCGCCGGCGGATGTCGCCGTGCTCGATCTTTACACTTATTTCGTCTTCGACCGTGGCCCCGTGATCCTGGAACAGACCAAATATCGGCCGCCTTTTCCCCGAAATAGCGCTGGCCCAGGCGGGACGTTCACGGGCGACCACTACGTCTATGGCCCCGGTGGTCAGGAGCTCCGCTACTCTTGCCGTTGGCAGGGACCATGAAGCTCGCGCACGTTCTCGCGTTGTTGGTTGGCGCACTGTGGGTCCCGAGCGCCAACGCAGCGCCCGAAGAAGTATCCTTGCTCTTTGCCGGTGACATCATGCTCGACACCCTGCCGGGTGAGAGCGTGGCGCGCGGTGTCGATCCGTTCCTCGGCTTCAGCGGCATTTTGGCGGCGGCTGATCTGGCGGTGGGCAATCTGGAATGCTCGGTCGCCACCTCTGGCGCCCCGGAAGAGAAACGCTTCACCTTTCGCGCCCACCCCCGCACGCTGCCGGTGCTCGCGCAACACTTCGCTGCCGTAGGCTTGGCCAACAACCACTCCGGTGATTTCGGCAAAGCCGCGCTGACCGAAACCATGGCGCACCTCGCGGAGAACAAGCTGCCGTTTTTCGGCGCGGGCAAAGATCTAGCGAGCGCACACGAGCCATTGCTCGTCGAACGGGGCGGCCTGCACATCGCACTTCTGGCGTACGACGAGTTCCAACCACGCTCGTTCGAAGCGGGCGCAGACTACCCGGGTGTCGCCTGGAGTGAAGACGAACAAGTCGTGACGGACATTCGCCGAGCCAGGCAATTGGGCGCGGATCTGGTATTTCCGTTTCTGCATTGGGGTTGGGAGGGCGAGCGCGAGCCGTGCGCGCGGCAGCGCGAGCTCGCACACAGGTTGATCGACGCGGGTGCAGACGCGGTCATCGGCGGACACCCACACGTAACGCAGGGCGCCGAGACGTATCACGGCAAGCTCATCCTTTACAGCCTCGGCAATTTCGTGTTCGACGGCTTCCACGAGGACGCGACTCGAACCGGCTGGCTGCTTCGGCTTTCGCTGACCAAAAAAGGAGTCACGCGCTGGGACACGGTCGTGGCAAAGCTCGACGACCAAGGCAGCCCACAGCCTGCGCTCGACGCGCGGAGTCCGTGCGGCAGCGGGCAGGAGATTTTTTCTTGCCTCGCTGGGCGTCGCTGAGCGCGCGGAAAAAACGACGAAAAAACGGGCAGCAGGCGCCAAATGCGCGCTACGTTCCCCGCCGTGTCTCGCCTCGGCATCGCTCGCTCGGTCTGCCTTCGAGCTCGCACGTTGAGCGGGCTCGCGCTGCTTGCCGCCGGGGCCTGCCAGCAACCCAAATCAGACGCGACGCGACGCGAGCCATCGGAGGGGCCGGAGCGCGCGGCTCCCTCCGTCGCCTCCGCAATGACGACAACGAGCGCGAATACAGCAACGCCGATGGCGCCTATGGCGACCGAGCCCCACGAAGCACCGCCGGAACCCGCGGCGAGCGCGCTGAGCGAGCCACCTGTTCCGCCTGGGCCGCGCGTCTTTGCGCGCACACGCTATGTGTGGGTTCGCCCCGAGCCGGACGCGAGCAAGGAGTGGATCGGCTACCTTTGGACGGGCGGTTCCGTGGCGTTGAAGACCGCCAAGCCGGTGTACGGACCAGGCTGCATGGAATGGTATGCGATCGAGCCACGCGGCTACGTGTGCGTGGACGGGAACCGCGCCACGTTGGACGCGAACGACGCCGTGTATCGCGCGGTGTTGCCCTACGCGCCCAACCTGTCCTCGCCTTGGCCACATCAATACGGTGAGTCACTGGGGCTCGAGAGCGAAACCGTGCTCGCGGGCTCACCACTCGACTTTCCACCATTGCCGCTCGCGATTCATGAACCCCGTAACCGCTTGCTGAGACGTTCGACCGTCGCGTACAGCCGCGAGGTCAACGTGAACGGGCATGATTTTCTACTCAGCGCAGACTATCAGTGGCTGCCCAAGGCGAGCGTCACGCCCTACCCCATCGTGAAGTTTCACGGCGTAACGCTAGGTGACGATGCCCAGTTGCCGCTCGCGTTCTTCAAGGCAAAAGACCGTCCCGCTTACACACGCACGGCCGGCGGCGAATTCTCGGCTTCGCGCGACACCTTCGCCCGGCTGAGCTTCGTAGAATTGACGGGCGAGCGCGGCGCCGTCGGCAAAGATCAATACCTGCGCACCAAACGCGGCGAGCTATGGGTCAAAGAGAGCGATGCCGTCGTGCCCACACCACAAAGCCTCACGCCCTGGGGCGCCAGCGTGAACGCTGCCGACACCACGGGCAACGCTCCGAAAGGTCGAGCCACCTGGATCGAGATCGCGGTCAGCGCGGGCTATCTGATCGCGTACGAAGGCACCAAACCGGTATTCACAACGCTGATTTCACCAGGCCGCGGTGGCTTCGCCAAACCCGGTGAAGACCCGATCGAGCACGCGCTAACGCCCACCGGCACCTTTCCCATCTCCGGCAAGTTCGCGACCGCAACCATGGAGGCGCCCGGTGAGTTCATTCACTCCGACGTCCCTTGGACCCAGAACTTCAGTGGCCCCCATGCGTTGCACACCGCTTATTGGCACGACAGTTGGGGCGAGTTCAAAAGCGGCGGCTGCGTGAACCTGTCGCCAATAGACGGCAAGACCCTGTTCGAGTTCACGGAGCCGCAACTACCGCCAGGCTGGCACGGCGTGCGCTGGCTGCCCTGGCTCGGGGCCTCGACACTAGTCGTCGTGCACCGCTAATCCGCGACGCGGCTGCGCGCTGTTGACCGCAACGGCGCCCGGCGACTCTGGAAGGGTTGACCGACGCAGCGGGCGCCAACGCCTAGAGCCGCCGCCCGGATTCGACGCGGCTCGGCCTGCAGAGCTCGCGCCATCCTTGATCCCCTCTTCATTTCAAATCTGAAGTTTAAGATTTGACTTCATTCTGGGCGCGAATCCACGCCTAGAGCCGCCGCCCGGATTCGACGCGGCTCGGCCTGCAGAGCTCGCGCCATCCTTGACCCCTTTTCATTTCAAATCTGAAGTTTAAGATTTGACTTCATTCTGGGCGCGAATCCGCAGGCTCAGGCTGCAGCCGCAGGCTCAGGCGAAGCCGCAGGCTCAGGCGAAGCCGCAGGCACAGCCACGGGGCGGCACGCGAGATGCCGCGGGCACGTTGAACGCGGGCTTGCCAGAGTCGCGGTGCGGCGGGCGCTCGACACAACACGCCCACGCCCCCAACTCTCGAGAGGACACGAACGCGATTTGCTGGATGGTCACGCGCCACGTCCGAGCGCGGCGCAGCCTTCGGCGGCGCGTTCGAATTTATGCGCGGGCTGAAGCGGCGCGCACGCTCACTTCACGATGACCGGCGGGATCTTGAACTCGTTCCACGCGGGCGTCAGATTCGAGGTCATCGGGGTCTGATTCCAAATGTAGACGGCCGGGAAATCCGTCACCTGGCCGCTCGGCGTGACCATGATCGCGGCCAGGTACATCTGCGAGGCCCGCGCGTCGGTGCCCGGCGGCGTGTACTGGTTGGGCGTGAGCTGGAACTGCTCGTCGTAGTGGCGCGCGGACGAGAACACCAAAAAGTAGTACTTGTTGCCAGCAGAGTCGGTCTCGACGGACGGCGACCACTTGGGCCAGCTATTCAAGAGCCCTGGGCTCATTTCGCCCGTGCAAGCCGGGGGCGTGTTGGCTTGCAGCTTGATGGGCGAGCCGCCCGCCGCGGGAATGATCGCGATTTCACCGTCAGCGCGATAGTAGAAGTAGCCGTTCGTGTTGTTGACGCGCGTATAGGCAATGAATTGGTCGTCAGCTGAAAAATCCGGATAGTACTCGGCGACGTTCGGCGTCGCGGCGCCATTCACTGGCGTCGCCGCACCGCCCATCTTGCTGTTGAAGGGCACGGTGTAGATGTCGCTCTCGGTTGGGGTCGTGAGCGGGGTCACGCCATCCGCCGCACTGAGCCCGCCCACGTGCCCGCCCGCGATCTGCCCGGCCGACGTGTAGGCGATCGTCTTGCCGTCGTGGCTCCAGGCCGGCATCACCGCCGCACGCGTGTCCCCGGTGCGCGGAATGACCCCCCAAGTCATGCCTTTGTCCGCCAAAACGGCAGTATTTACGTCCATGCCATCCGTCGGCATCGTGCCGGGGGCAGACAGCTCGAACCAGACCAGGTCGCTGTAATTCACGATGTTGCGATTGGCGCCCGTCCAGCTGCCACCAGCGGGGATACCGCTCGTGGCCTCGCTGTACACGCTCACCCCGAGGTGTGAAGAATCGCTCCACCATGCCGGAGAAAACGTGAACGTACCGATGAACGGCTGCTGAATGTCGCGCGCGCCGACGTCACTCACATAGGACGGGCGCTGCCCGACGGTGTCCTTCTCGATCGAAGACACGATCCCGGCCCACGGCCAGCCGTCTTTGAATACGACTGCGCTGCCGTCGGGAGTCGACGTGTGGCAACCGATGCAGCTCACCTGCCCTGCTGGTGCTCCGCCCGAGACAGGGGGCGTCGGTTTTTGCGCGCCGGCCTCGTTGAACAAGTTCGACTCTTTGACGTCGGTGATATGCAGCGCGTCGACCGTGCCCTCTTCACCCACCTGAAACCCGATCAGCTTGGAGGCCGTGGTCGTTTCCTCGACCGACGTGGTGGCCCAGTAGACCATGGCACCCCCGGCATCGACCGGTGCGATATTGAGCTTGGCGGTCGCCTTCGAGACCGTACCGCCGCTGGCCGAAGTGCCGCGCACGGTGACCGTGAGCGCGCTGCCGGCCGCGTGTGTCGCGACCCCCTGCCAAGCATCTTCCGGCATCAAGTAACTGTTGGCTGTCGTGTAGACGACCAGGTCGTTTGCCTCGACATCGGCGTGAAAGCGAATCTCGAACAGCGTTTCGCCAGCACCTGGCGAGAAGTGAACGCGTGGCCGCCACCAATTGCGCGGTACCAGCGAGTTGTCGGCTGGCTCGGTGATGCAGTCGGCGGCTGGGCCCCCCGCGCTCGGGTCACCGAATTTTCCGGCGGCGTCGGCGGTCGCGCCGCTGTCCAAGACGGGCTGGCTCGCAAAATCCGAGCAAGCGCTGGTGCAAGGAGCGACGACCGACGTCGAGCCACCGAGCCCTAAGTCGGAGCCACCGCTACCAATCAGCGAGACGGTGCCGCCGCTGCCCGTGGAGGTCTCGCCGCCGCCACCCCGCGCGGTGGAGGACGGGGCCGAGCTGGCCGAGCACGCCAAGGTCACGAACGGAAGCAGCGCAAGGATTCGTCGGCTCATGGTTGTACCGATTTCGAAGATACCGAAGCGCCTCGCGCTGGCAACCATCGCCAATCACGGAAAAATCTCACGATCCCGTATGAATTATGCTGAATTCCTCACCGAGCGCGAGGCCACCGAGATAACAATCAGCCGTTCAATTGATAGGAACTGAACAAGAGCGAGGGCGCGTGCCGGACCGCGCGCTCGTTTTTTCGAGCCGCGCGGCGATCAGCTGTGCTCGCGCTGAATCTCGAGACGGAGCTCCTGTAGCTCGCGCGAGAAACCGCCCGACAGGATCGGGAACCGGCACCATGTTTTCGGATCCAGACTCTCGTCGTCCACGTGGAAGCTCGGCGCGTAGCGTTCACGCTTCCACTGATTGCGACTCCACAAGCGGAAGAAGCGCTCCAGCCAGGTGAACAG
>DATHOI010000032.1:0-6237 GCA_035485095.1 Polyangiaceae bacterium
AAACCGGCGCCGCTGGCGCACCCTGAGCTGTCAGCTCAAGTCGAACAGCAACGCTTCCGCGTCGCTCACACCGGTCACGTCGAGCGCCGTCTCATCGCTGACTTGCAGCGCGTCGCCCGCGCCGAGTTCGACGCCGTTCACGCGCAGCTTGCCGCGCGCAACGTGTAGCCACGCCGATCGCCCCGCAGCGAGCGCATATTGGGTCTGCTCACCCTCGGCGAACAACCCCGCCAAGAGAGTCATGTCTTGATGCACGAGGACCGCGCCGTCAGCTCCGTCACGCGAAGCGACGACCTTGAATTTGCCCTGTTTGTCTTGCGCCGTGAAGTTCTTCTGCTCGTACCCGGGCTCGAGATTGCGACTCTCGGGCAGGATCCAGATTTGCAAGAAATGCACTGCGTTTTCGCGCGAGCCGTTGAACTCACTGTGCGCGACGCCGGTCCCAGCGGTCATCCGCTGTACGTCACCCGGGCGCATCACGGAGCCGTTGCCCATCGAGTCTTTGTGCTCGAGCGCGCCGTCGAGCACGTAGGTTAGGATTTCCATATCCCGGTGCGGATGGGTGGGGAACCCTTTACCTGCTGCGACGCGGTCTTCGTTGATGACACGCAACGACCGGAACCCCATGTGTTTCGGATCGTAGTAGTCCCCAAAAGAAAACGTGTGCCATGAGTCGAGCCAACCATGCTCGGCGTGCCCGCGGTCTGCTGCTTTCCTGACTGCGATCATCTCTACCTCCAAAAAACAACCGCCAAGCTAAGCCTCTCTGGCCGGCATCGGAAGAGCGCCCCGCACAACAGAGCGTTGTCGCTGCGCAACGAGCTCGAAAGCCCCAGCCGAGAGCACGTTTCGCCGTGCGCTTGGCAAGCTGCGTCCGCCGCCTATGATGAGCTCAGCATGGCAAATGCGGAGGTTCTGATCCTGCCCGGTCTCGGGAATTCCGGCCCCGAGCATTGGCAATCACTTTGGGAGCAGGCGCATGGCTATCAGCGGGTGGAGCAGAGCAACTGGGATGCCCCCGTGCTCGGCGACTGGCTGATCAATCTGCAACGGGCAGTCAGTGCGGTACCGAGCGGCGTCGTGCTCGTCGCGCACAGCCTAGCTTGTTCGTTGGTCGCGCATTTTGCCAAGTCTCGACCGAGCAACGTGCTCGGAGCGTTCTTGGTGTCACCGGCCGACGTCGACTCACGCCGCTGCACCCCGGACGAGGTACGCTGCTTCTCCCCGATTCCGCTTTTGCCATTGCCATTCCCGGCTGAAGTCGTCGCCAGCAGCGACGACCCGTACGTCGATCGCGAACGCGCCGCGCTGTTCGCGGAGCGCTGGCGCGCAGACTTCGTGGACATCGGCTCGGCCGGCCACATCAACGCCAGCTCCGGCCTGGGTGCGTGGCCCGAGGGACATGCGCGGCTCTTGGCGTGTTTGAAGCGCTGGCAAGCCCGCGCAGTGTAAACGCTGCGCGCGCCCCTGGCTTGCTCACTCACAGCTCAATCGCGCCGAGCTTCTCGATGCCCGCTTCGAGATCCGCGGCCGTCGCGCCCGCAGTGCTGATGCGCACGAACGGCCCAGGGCGTTCGGCCGCGAACCAAGGCGCCCCCGCCGTGAGCGAAACGCCAGCGCGCTCGGCTGCCGCGACGAAGCCGAGATCGTCGACTTTCTCCGGTAATTCCAGCCATAAACTGAAGCCGCCTTCGGGCACGCGCGCCAACCGAGCGGCGCGCCAATGACGCGCCAGCGCGCGCAGCGCCACGTCTCGCCGTTCGCGCAGCGTGTGCCGGAGCAGGCGCACGTGCGCGTTCCAGCCCGGTGCGTTGACCAGCTCGAGCGCGGCATCCTGAAGCAACCCGGAGACGAACCAGTCTTCGGTAGCACGCAGTGCGCGCAGCCGACCAAGCACCGGGCCCTTGGCGACGACCCCCGCGACGCGCAGTCCCGGCGCGGTCGATTTGGTGAGCGAACGGATATATACGACGCGATCGCCCCCGTCCCGAAAGAGCGGCGCGTGCGGCGCCACACCGAAGCCGAGATCGCGCGCATAGTCGTCCTCGATCACGAAGGCGCCTGCGCGCTCTGCCAGGCGCAACACGTCCTTGCGGCGCTCAGGCGAGAGCGTCACGCCTGACGGATTCGAGAACGCGGGCTGCAAATACAGCGCCCGCGCTCCCGACGAAGCGAACGCGGCCTCGAGCAGGTCACTGCGAATGCCCTGCGCGTCGAGCGGCACTGGGACCGGCCGCAGACCGAGCGAGCGAGCGACGCTCAGCGCGCCGAAGTAAGTCGGCGATTCGACCAGGATTGGGCCGCCAAATGGCACGAGCGTACGAAACGTCGCGGCCAGCGCGGCCTGCCCACCCGAGACCAAGATCACGTCCTTCGCGGTCGCGTCACCTCCAACGTCGCGAGCGAACCACAACCGAAGCTCGGGGTGCCCCTCTGGCGGCAAACGATCCCACGCGCGCGCGTTGGCGGCGGCCCGACGCGCGGCCTTGTTGAGCAGCGAAAGAGGTTGCAGAGAGACGTCGGGGTAGCCGCTGCCAAGCGCCAGCGAGCCCGGCAACGGCAGCTCGAAGGCGGCGCTCGCCGCGGCATCGCTGGCTGGGCCGAGCACGGTGAGCTGCCATGACGAATCCGCGCGCAGCCCTTCACTGACTCGTTCAGCGAGGTACGTGCCATCCCCTGGCCGCGTAACGATTCGACCCTCGCGCGCGAGCTGAGCCATCGCGCGATGCACCGTCACTGGGCTAGCCGCGTATTGCGCGCTCAACTCGCGCACGGACGGCAAGCGCGCACCGGGCGTCATGAGCCGTAGCCGGCGGCGCAGATCGGCGGCGATGCGCGCATCGGCCTTCGAGGGCTTGCCGTTCGGCGAAACGCTGTTATCTATTTCCATGTCAGGACTGAGTAACGCTACCTCATCGCTTTGGATAACGCTACGACCCGAACAGAGCGCTTTTTTGAGCCATTCGCCGAGCTCGGCGCGGCCGCACTCGGCGTCCTCTGTTTCAGTCTCACTGTACCCGCGACACGCTCGGCAGTGCCCGAGTTCGGCGTGTGGCTGGTGGGCGCGGGCCGCTCGGTTGTCGCAGGCGCGTGCGTGCTCGTCGTGCGCCGCGAGCCCTGGCCCGCACGAGCGGATCTAACCGCGCTAGCACTTGTAGCGCTCGGCGTCGTGTTCGGCTTCCCGATATGCAGCGCGATCGCGCTCGGTTCAGTGCCAGCGGTGCACGCGCTCGTCGTCATCGGGCTCGTGCCCATGGCAACCGCACTGATCGCAGTCGCGCGCAACGACGAACGGCCATCGCTCGAGTTCTGGCTAGCGTCGTCCTGCGGAGCTTTGGCCGTCTTCGCCTTCGGCTTCACGCAAGCCTCCCTGCACGTCGCGGCCGCCGACGCCTGGCTAGTCGCGGCCGTACTGAGCGCCGCCTTCGGCTACGGCGAGGGCGCTCGGCTCACACGCAGACTCGGAGGCTGGCGCGTGATCTCTTGGGCCTTGGTGCTATCATTGCCACTGTCCAGCGCGCTCACCGTGCTTGCATTGCCACGCCACCCGCTCACGTTCGCAGCGGCGGTCTCCTGGCGCGCCTGGCTCGGCTTCGCGTACGTCGCCTTGGTTAGCATGTATTTGGCGTATTTCGCCTGGTATCGCGGGCTCGTCCGGACCACCATCGCGCGCGCCAGTCAGGTGCAGCTCGCGCAGCCCATCCTCGGACTGTTTTGGTCCTGGCTACTGCTCGGCGAGCACGTGACCCTGGCCATGCTACTCACCGCCGGCTTCGTGCTGGTTTGCGCGGCTTGCGCGAGCCGCGCGCGCATTCGCCTTGCGGCTCCGCCCCCGACTTCGGCCACGGACGGCGCACGGCCGACAATTTCCTAGTGGACTCGCTACACCGCCTGGGGCATTGCCCCGTCCGGTCATGATTCGCACGGTCGATCTCGGAAAGTCTTACGGCGCGCGCGCGCTCTTCGAAGGCGTGAGCCTCGAGCTCAATGAAGGCTCACGCTACGGGCTCGTTGGCGCCAACGGCTCGGGCAAGACCACGTTCATTCGCGTCATCTCGGGTGACGAGCCCGCGACGAACGGCACGTTCTCGTTCCCGAAGCGCGCGCGCGTCGGCGTGCTCCGCCAAGACCATTTTCTAGATGATCAAGCGTTGATCTTGCACGTCGCGATGATGGGCGACGCACTCGTCTGGAAGGCACTCGAAGAGCGCAGCCGAATCATCGACCGCGATGGCGACGCCGGGCAGCTCGCCGAGCTGGAAGACACAATCAGCACGCACGACGGTTACACGCTCGAAGCGCGCGCCACCTCCATTCTGGAGGGCCTGGGCATTCCGCTTGCGTCGCACCGCCAGAAGCTTGCGACGTTGTCCGGTGGCTTCAAGCTGCGCGTGCTCCTGGCGCAAGTCTTGATCGGTGGGCCCGACGTGCTCCTGCTCGACGAGCCGACCAACCATTTGGACATTCTGTCCATTCGCTGGCTCGAAAAATTCATGGCCGGCTATCGCGGCACCGCGCTCGTCATCTCCCATGACCAACGCTTCCTCGACAATATCGCGACGCACATTTTGGACGTCGATTACGGCACGGTGACGAGCTACGTCGGAAACTACGCCAGGTTCGTGATCGAAAAGCAGGCCGTGCGCGAGCGCAAAGAGGCAGAAATTGCGCGCCAGCAGAAGATCATCGCCGAGAAGCGCGCATTCGTCGATCGCTTCGGTGCAAAAGCCACCAAAGCCAAGCAAGCTCAGAGCCGGCTCAAGCAGATCGAAAAGATCGAGGTCGAAGAGCTCGCCCAGACCTCGCGGCGCGAACCGCTGTTTCGATTCACTCAGGAACGTCCGAGCGGCAAAGAAGTGCTGGAGGTCGAGTCGGTCTCCAAGGCATACGGTGAAAAAGTCGTCCTGCACGACGTGTCGTTGACGGTGCGGCGCGGCGAGAAGCTCGCGGTCATCGGCCCGAACGGGCTCGGTAAATCCACGCTGCTCAAGATCATCATGGAGCGCATCGCAGCGGACCGCGGCAAAGTTCACTTCGGGCATGAGGTGCGGCTCGGTTACTTCGCGCAGGACCATCACGAGCTCTTGCAGAGCGACAAGATGACGCCGCTCGAGTACGTGTGGGGCGCCTGCCCGAGTGAGGGCACGGCCCAAGTGCGCGGCATGCTCGGTCGCGTGCTGTTCAGCGGGGACGACGTGCAAAAGCCGGTCGGGTCACTCTCGGGCGGCGAAGCGGCGCGTTTGATTTTCTGTAAAATCATCGCGGAAAAGCCCAATGTTTTGGTGCTCGACGAGCCCACCAATCATTTGGATTTGGAGGCCATTGCGGCGTTGGTCGAAGGACTAAAGGCGTTCGAAGGCACGGTCATCTTCGTGTCGCACGATCGCTGGTTCGTTTCCGAGCTGGCCACGCGCATCTTGGAGGTCACCGCTCAGGGGCCGCGCGAATTCCCCGGCACGTACGCCGAATATCTGGCGCGTGAAGGCGACGATCACCTGGACATCGACGCAGTCAGCTTGAAGGCGAAGACTTCCGCGAAGAATCAGAGCAAGCCGCCGCCGCCCGCAGCGAGCGGTCTGTCCTGGGAGGAGCAGAAGCGACGCCGCAACAAGCTTGCCACGCTGCCCGGGCGGCGTGACAAACTGCTCGCGCAAATCGAGACCGCAGAGAGACGCAAGAAGACGATCGCGGACAGCTACACCGCAGATGGCTTCTTCGAGCGCACGAGCGCCGCCGATCTGAAAAAGCTCGAGGAAGAAAGCCGCAGTCTGGTCAAACAGATCGAGCTCTGGGTCGGCGAATGGGAGAGCGTCGAAGCCGAGCTGGCCGAGATCTCCGGGAGCTGAGCGCGTGGCGGACTCGCCGAGCCAAACGAGCCGAAGCGAGCCCGCGACGCCGACTCGCCGCATCATCCAGACCGAAGCTCTAACGTGGTTGAGCGAGAACCCGTCGCCGACGGACACGAGCGTCATTACGTCACTGCCCGACACATCCGAGCTTCCCGAGCTCGGCTTCGAAGGTTGGAAAGCTTGGTTCGATGCGGCGGCGCGCGCCGTGCTCCGTTGGGTGCCGGCGCCTGGCCTGACGATGTTCTATCAAAGTGACATTCGTCACGAGGGCGCGTGGGTCGACAAAGGTTACCTCGTGCAACGCGCCGCTGAGGCCGAAAGCTGCCTGCTCTTGTGGCACAAAATCGTGTGTCGACGGCCAGCAGGCACGATCAGCCACGGGCGCGCG
>DATHOI010000033.1:0-6798 GCA_035485095.1 Polyangiaceae bacterium
CCCAGCATCTTGACCAGCAAGTCTTGGACGAGCTGAAAGCTCGCGATCGGCCTGCCGAATTGGAGTCGCTGCTGGGCGTACCGGAGCGCGTGCTCGTACGCTCCCATCATGCACCCGACAGCTTCCCAGGCCACGAACGCACGCGTCATCCGTAGCACGCGCGCGGTGTCGCGGAACGATGTGTCCTCCTGCAGCCGATTGGCTTCCGGTACTTGGCAGCTCTCGAGCGTGATCAGCGCGTTTTGCGTGACACGGAGCGCCATCTTGGTGCGAATCTTTTCGGCCTTGAAGCCCGGCGACTTGTTCTCGACGAT
The DNA here is from genome assembly GCA_035485095.1 of Polyangiaceae bacterium. Classification (GTDB taxonomy): domain Bacteria; phylum Myxococcota_A; class Polyangia; order Polyangiales; family Polyangiaceae; genus PMG-095. The sequence goes on from DATHOI010000033.1 coordinate 315, forward strand.
GAACCCCTTGACTTGATTGTCGGCCTTGTCGCGCGCCCAGATGATGGTCACATCACCCCAGGTTGCATTGCCGATCCACTTCTTCTGGCCACTGAGTGTCCAGGTGTCACCGGCTCGCTCAGCCGTCGTGCCTAAGCCACCGGAAGCGCCCGAGCCAACGTCCGGCTCGGTCAGGGCGAACGAGCCGATTTTTTCGAGTCGAGCCATCGGAGGCAGCCACTTCTGTTTCTGTTCTTCGGAGCCGCACAGGAAGATCGAGCCCATCGCCAGGCCACTGTGAACGCCGAAGAACGTGGCACACGAGCAGTCGACGCGCGCAATCTCCATCGCGATGAAGCCAGCCAGCAGCGTCGAGCCGCCCGCGCAGCCGTAGCCGGAGTAGCCGGCGCCGGCGATCTTCAGATCGCGAACGCCTGTCACTAGTTCCGGCGGAAACGAATCCTCCGCCCAGTGGGTGTTGATGATGGGCGCGACCGTGCTTTCCATGTATTGGCGCACTCGTTTGAGCGTCGCGCGGTCGGACTCGGAAAGGCTTTCGGTGATTCGATAGAAGTCACTGTCGGGCGTTGGTAGCTTCTGATTGGCTAGTGGGGACATTGAGTTCCCTTTCGTTCTTGAAAGTCAGGTTCTGCTCAACTGCTGCGACTGAAGTGTTCGTGGCGATAGGTTCGCCGGTCCGAGCGGCGGGCCAATGGGCGGCGGATTGATGATCAGGCGCGACCCACGCCTGCCAGTCAGGTAGGTCCACACCCATTGCAGGAAGACGCTCACGCGCAGATACGACTGCGCGAGAAACTGCAGATGTACGGCGGCCCAAACCAGCCAGGGAACGAAGCCGCTCAGCTTGATGTGACCACTTTGCAGCACGGCGAAGCCCTTGCCGACCACCGCCATATTCCCCTTGTCGAAGTAGCGAAACGGCGGTGGGTCCGCTTGATCATTCAAGCGTCTGCGCAGCAGTTTGCCGACATAGCGGCCCTGTTGCATCGCGACCTGCGCGACGCCGGGTAGGGGCTTGCCGTCTTGATCGAGGGAGGCGGTATCACCGATGACGAAGACGTTCCGGTGGTGCGTAGCGCTCAGATCGGCTTCGACACGAACGCGCCCAGCCTTGTCGGTTTGTGCTCCGAGCCATTGACCGGCCGGCGAAGGTGCGACGCCTGCGGTCCAGATCACGGTCCTGCTGGCGATACGCTCCCCAGCCACGACGACGCCTTCGCCATCGATCTGATCCACACCATGACCGAGCCGCACCTCGACTCCCAATCGACCGAGCCGCGCTGTGGCGGCGCCGGACAGTCCTTCGGCGAAAGTCCCGAGTACCTTCGGCATCATGTCGATGAGCACGATGCGCGCCTTGGCCGGATCGACGCGCCGGTACTCCGCACGCAGCCTGCTACGCACCAGGATCGCGATTGCGCTGGCCATTTCCACGCCTGTGGGGCCGGCACCGACCAACACGAATGTCAGTAGATCTTGGTGCTTGCTCGGGTCTGCCTCTGTTTCCGCCTGCTCGAATGCCTGCAAGATGCGGTTTCGGATCAGCACTGCATCGGTGAGCGATTTGAGCCCTGGCGCGAACGGCTCGAACTCGGGGTGACCGAAGTAGCTGTGGCGCACGCCCGTAGCAAGCACGAGGAAGTCAAAGCTGATCGGCACCGCTTCACGGTCGGCGGAATCTACGAATATGCAACGGCGCGCCAAGTCGACACCCGTGACGTTGCACTTCAGCACCGTAGTGTTTTTCTGCCGACCCACGATGCCGCGAATGGCAGAGCCGATCTGGCTTGGTGTCAGCACGGCTGTCGCCACCTGATATAGGAGCGGCTGAAACACGTGATGATCGTTACGATCGATCACGATCACCTCGGCGGGCGCGCGCGCGAGCGCTTTGGCTGCAGCCAGACCGCCGAAGCCCCCGCCCACGATCACGATACGCGGCCGCTTCTCAGCCATGGCGTGAACCATCGAGTAGCTGCAAGAGACCAATGAGCAGGCGATCGCGTTCTTGGGCCAGTGTTACGACCGACTGTCCGGAGACTTCTTCGAGCACGCCCCGCTTGAGCTTCTCGCGCAGTGCCGGGCTGGCGAGGTCCGGGTTCCCCAAGTCCGCCCACCAAGCCATCATTGGGGCGGTGAACTGCTCGAGAAAGTGAGCGAAGCCGTTGGCACCGCCGCCCAGGTGAAACAGTAAGTTCGGCCCCATCAACCCCCAGCGCAAACCTGGCCCAAGGTGCACGGCGGCGTCGATGTCTGCTACGCTGACGACGTCCTGTTCGATGAGATACACAATCTCGCGGTACAGCGCGGCCTGCAGGCGATTGGCGACATGCCCCTTCACTTCCTTCTTGATGTGAATCGGACGGCGTCCCATCTTGGCGTAGAACGCCAGCGCGCGCTCCACGGTCTTCGGGCTGGTCTTGACGCCGCCTACGACCTCGACGAGCGGAATCAGGTGCGGCGGAGTGAAGGGGTGGCCGATGACGGTCCGCTCGGCATGCGCGCACTCCGATTGAATGCGGCTCATGGTGAGGCCCGAAGAGCTGGAGGCGAGCAGGGCACTCGGCGGCGTATTCGCGTCAATCTCCGCGAAGAGCTTCACCTTGAGGGCTTCACGCTCGGGCCCATTTTCCTGCACCAAGTCGGCATCGCTTACTGCCTGCTTGAGCTCAGTTGTGAACTTCAAACGATCGATTGATGCGCCCGCCGAAAGTCCCAGCGTACGGAGGGCAGGCCACGCGGCTTCCACGTACTTGAAGAGCGCTTGCTCGGCTCCTGGCGCCGGGTCGGTGGCAACGACGTCGAGCCCGTGAGCAAGAAAGCATGCTGCCCAGCTCGCGCCGATCACGCCGGTCCCAACGATTGCCGCCCGCCTGACTTCTGAATCCTTTTTCATAGTCGTTATCTCCTTGAGCCGCTCTGTGAACGCGCATGAGTCCCACGTTGGTCGCCGCATTTCGTTTGCTTCGCGACTGAACGACAGCAAGCCGCATGCCACGCGAATCGTGCTGTGTTGTTTGGAGTCGAGGCGGATCCGGGTGGACTAGGAAGAAGCCCAGTGGGCACGAAAGTGAGCCGCGATGCGGCCACGACCACTCTCCGAGTCCTCGACGTCCAACGCCGCGCGACTCACGTCGAGCCCGAGAACACCACCACGGTGAGAAGCGCGATCTTGATGAGTCGGTGCAAAGTCCCGGAGCACGACCTCGCTAGTCCTCAGCACGTTCGCGGCACCGATGATGCTGTTGATGAAGGTGGGACCGCGCGCGGCGATGGTCGTCGGTGACGCAGGCGAGGGAGGTTTCCGATTGGCCACGACGGTGATCGGCTTGCCAGCGTGACCCAAATTTGGTCCGACCTAAGGTCGGTGAGACACGATTTCTGGGGACGCATTGCTGGGCATGTCAGTTGCTTTGCGCGGATGAAAGAAGGGAGAAGCCGTCTTGAAAGACAGAAGTATTGCAAAAGCCCAGCTCATCGCCGGTCAGAGTGCCAAGGAGACGCTCGGTTTGAGCGATGAGGCGCGCCGCGCTTCCGTGACCGCGCTCAATCAGATTTTGGCCGACAGCATTTGCCTGCGCGACATGTACAAGAAGTACCATTGGCAAGCGGCGGGCGCTGCGTTTTATCGGCTGCATTCGCTGTTCGACGAGCACGCTGACGAGCAGTCGGAGATCATCGACAGCCTTGCCGAGCGTGTTTACACGCTCGGAGGTGCGTCGATCCCCATACCTGGAGATGGGACCCAACTGTCGCACGTGGCAATGCTGCCACGCGACCGTGAAGAGGTGTCAGTACAAGTGTCACGCACATTGGAGGCTCACGAGCAGCTGCTGGTTGCAGCGCGTGCGTTGGCCCGCGCTTTCGCCGAACTTGGCGACGAACGCACGAACGACCTCTTGGTCAACGAAGTCGTGCGCAAGAACGAGCTCCAGGCCTGGTTCTTGAGCGAGCTCGTCGTCGACGTGCGGCTGATGCGAGCGCGATGGTTCGCTCGACACTTGGCTTGGCCGCTCGCGATTCATCCGAGCGGGACGGGTTTTGAACTCCAGTCTTAGTGGTCAAGGCGCGTCGCGTGCCTTGACATGCGAAATCGCTGAGTCTCGCGGCGGCCGCCGCGCTGCACGAGTCGTGCTCCTGGCGTGCCCCGACGTGAGTGACGAATATGTCGAATCCTGCAAGTAGCTTAGGGCCGAACCCCGATCGCGTTCCACCGATGACGCTGGCGGTGACGGCCAAGCATAAGCTACTCACGCTGTCACCTGTCGTCGTCGTTTTGACACTCGCGGGATGTCTGCTGTTCGGTATCTCTAATCGCTGGAGTCGCTGGGAGGCGAGCGCACGCGTCCAAAAGACGGACGACGCGCAGGTCAAGGCGGACGTCACGCCGCTCAGCACGAAGAGCAGCGGCATCGTGGCGGTCGTCGCGGTGAGCGACTACCAGCACGTCAAGGCCGGTGATCTCCTCGTTCAACTCAAGGACGACGACTTTCGCGCGCAGGTCGAGCTCGCAGAAGCCGCCGTCGCAGCGTCGGAGGCGGCGCTGGTCAATCTCAAGAGCCAGCGGGCGCTGCAGGGCAGTCGGATCGCGGCTGCGCGCGCCAACTGGGAAGCAGCCATGCCGGACGTTGAGCGAACCCAGCGTGAGCTGACGCGCGAGCAAACCCTCGAGGAAGCACGAGTCAGCACGCAGCAGCGCCTCGAAATCGCTACAGCCGATCACCAGAGATTGGTGGCGACTCTAGCCGGCCGCAAGGCAGAGCTCGACGCGCAGCTCAAGCAGCTAGCCGTGTTCGATACTCAAGAAGCGCAGCTGCATGCCGACGTCTCGGCCAAACGTGCTTCGCTGAAGCTCGCCCAAGTCGGTCTCGACTACACACGCATCGTCGCACCGAGCGACGGAATCGTGGGGGAGCGCAGAGTGCGCAGTGGGCAGCTCGTTAGCGCTGGGACACAAGTGCTTTCGATCGTAGGCACACGCAGCTGGATCGTCGCCAATTACAACGAGGCGCAGCTAGCCAACGTCAAGGTCGGCGCTCGCGCCCGGATTCTGGTCGACGGAATTCCCGATGCCGAGTTCCAAGGACGTGTCGAAGCGATCTCGCCGGCGAGCGGCTCAGTGTTCAGCCTCCTGCCACCCGACAATGCGACGGGCAACTTCACGAAGATCGCTCAACGGATCCCGGTGAACATTGTTTTCGAGGACCGCGCCCTCGACGAACGGCTGCGTCCCGGAATGTCGGTGACAGTCTCGGTCTGGACTGGCTCATGACCGAAGCACACGACCGAGTGTACTTGGCGACGGCCGGCGTGTTCCTCGGCGCTGGCATCGTCAGTTTGAGTCAGCGCCTGTTGAGCGTAGGTCTACCAGACTTGCGCGGTGCTTTGGGTCTAGGCTTCGACGAAGCAGCCTGGATTCCGACGGCCTGTGACATGTGCCTGATGTTCGTGGTTGGGTTCACCGTCTACTTTGGCGCGGTATTCGGTCCGCGACGAGTCCTGCTCGTCGCGACGCCGATCTATGCGCTTGCTTCGGCCGCGATTCCGCTGGTGACGAGCTACCCCGCGATTCTCGCGCTCGAGGCCCTGATCGGTCTATCAGCAGGCACGTTCTACCCACTCGCCCTGAGCTTCGCGCTCACGCACCTCCCGCCCAAATACACTATCTACGGTATCGGCGCGTTCTCGATGGAGCTCTTGACGACACTGAGCGTTGGCACCCCGCTGGAAGCTTGGCTTGTCGAGCATTGGTCCTATCGCTGGATCTTCTGGGCGGGACCGCTGCTGTCCCTCGTGCTGATGCTGCTCGTTTACATAGCGGTACTAAACCCACCTGCGCGACCCGGGCCGAAGCCTCAGGCCAGCTTTGCTGGCTTCTTGTTCGCCAGTCTGGGTTTTAGCTTGATCTACGGTGTCTTGGAACAAGGCGAACGCCTGGACTGGCTGCATTCGGGGACTATCGTGGCCATGCTCGTGGCCGGTGGCTTCTTGCTATTGGCTGCGGTCGTGCGCCGTTGGTTCGCTCCGAATCCACTCGTCAACCTGCGCTCGTTGCTACGACGCAACACACTGATCGTGGCCGGCGGAATTTTTTCGGTACGCTTTGCGATGCTTGCGATCCTCGCACTCTTGCCCGGATTTCTGGGAGCGGTGCAGGGCTATCGGCCTCGAGAGACAGGTCGGGTGCTGGCCTGGTCGATTGGGCCAGTGCTGCTCGCTGGCGTCTTGGCAGCGCGCGCGATGCGACGGGTCGACGGACGAATCGTGATGGCGGTCGGGCTCACTCTCGTCGGAGCCGCTGGCATCATGAACTTTCATTTGACCAGTGCGTGGGCGGACCAGGATTTCTTCCTGTCCCAGATGGCGCTTGGCGCTGGCCTCGCGGTCTCGCTGGTTGGCGCTGTCGGTCTCGTGTGTCAGGAAATTCAAGAGTCGGGCGCGGTCGTCGCGGCGAGCGTCGTACGGCCCGTCGAAGTGCTGACTT
>DATHOI010000034.1:0-4975 GCA_035485095.1 Polyangiaceae bacterium
GGCCCCCTGTCGCCACACACCATCGCAGCCCTTAAAGAGCGAGAGATCCCTTTGCCTGCGTCGCTGCGCGTACCACGGGACGTCACGAAGGCGGATCTGGTCGACGCGGACATCGTGATCGCCGTCAAAGAGTCCGAGCACCGCCCTCTCGTGACCGAGCGCTTCCCAGAGCTGCTCGACCGCGTCGAATTCTGGCACGTGGACGACGTGGGCGACGCGCCACCGAGCGTCGCCCTACCCGCGCTAGAGCGCCACGTGCGCGAGCTCGTTCAACGCCTCACGTAGTTTTCGTGCGAGCGTGCCGTTGCCACCAGCCCTCGCCGCCACGGCTCTATGCGAGCACGCGAACGTCGACTTGATTGTCGCCCAGGACGGCCGCGTAGCGATCCGCCCACGCTAACGCCGCCTCTTTTGACGGCACCTCGAGAATCGAGAAGCCTGCGATGAGCTCTTTGGTTTCGGCGAACGGCCCGTCAACCCACGTGCGCTTGCCCGACCCAGCGGGTGAAAGCCGGGCTCCCTTCGAGCTCGGCGCGAGCGTGTCGGACGCGAGCAGCGCGCCGTCAGCTCCGAGCGAACGCTGAAGCTCAGCCAGTGCAGCCTCGTGAGCTGGCTGTGCAGAAATGCCACGCTCGAAATCAGCATCGGCTTTGATCAGGAGCAAGTAGCGCTGGGCCACTTCCCCGCTTGGCTTGGGCATCACGCCGAGATCCCACGGCTCCACGACTAGGCCGATCTCCAGCTCGACGTCGCCGCGAGCGCGGGCGTACTTTCGCGCGTGCTCCGTTGCGTCCGCCAAAGATTTGGCTGTTATCATCGCAAACGAGGCGAGCAGCTCATTTTTGCCTGCGTATGGTCCATGCTCGAGCGAGCATTCCCCGGCGCGGCACGTGAGCCGCGCGCGCTTGGCGCTGCGGTGAAGGCCCGCGCCCGTCAAAAATACGTTATTTTTGAGGCTCTCCTGCACCAAGGCGCCCATGCCTTGGATGATCTGCGGGCTGGGCGGACCGCCCGCTTCCATGTTCGCGTCGACCTTGTGCATGATCATGAAGCGCATCTGATTTGCTCCCGCTGTGTGCACGCTTGTAGCAGCGCGGGACGCCAACTCCAAGTAGTGCTCTAATCCTTGGCATGCGCTTGGCAGAGGGTGAAAACAATCTGATCTCGGCACGAGACGGATTGGTCATCTGCCAGATCTGGACGCGCCCCGACCTGAGCTCCGAAGCGGGCGCGAAGAGCGCCCAGCAGATGGTCGCCTTCCTGATGAACGACGTGCTCCGCGTCGAAACGCCGTATCGCGGCATCATCTTCGACGTGCGTCGCGGGCCGCCCGTCTTCGGCCCCAAAACACGGGAGACGCTGGCCACTGTGTTCGCGCGGAGCATCGAGCGCGGAGTGCGAGTCGCGATCATCACTGGGGAGTCAGCGACTCAGGTCCTGCAATTTCGCAGCCTGTGCGCCCGTGCACCCAAGATGACCCAAGTCTTCGACAACGAACCGACCGCTACCGAGTGGTTGCGCGCCCCGCCGGCCGTAAAACGCTGACGGCACGTTGCAGCCTCGCCCTCGCGAAGCGCACGGGTAGGTGCGCAAAATTTCTCAAAGTACCGGACTAAAGTGGCGCGGCGTCAGCGAAGGTGCACGGAAGTGATGCGCGGACGGCAGCTCACTGATACGGCTGAGCCATGCGCCTCACCTCCGCTCAGGCCGCCTTGTTTTCGCTCGTGCTCGCGCTGAGCTCGGGCGTCGGCTGCATTTCGGGTACAGGCGATGCCGGCGGATCCGCAGTGCTGTCGCCGCCGCTGGCAAAGAGCGCGGATGACGGCAAAACCTACTACGACACGTCGCAGCTCGCGCCCAAAGGGCAGACAGAGCATCGACGTCTAGTGGGCTATCTGACGAATTGGTCGCGGAACCGCACGGGCTGCGCGTGTCAAGCGGCGGACATCGACGGTTCACTGCTCACTCATCTCAATTATGCGTTTGCGAAAGTCGGCGCGGGCGACAAGAGTGACCCGAAGTTCAGGCTGGAAGCGACCGACGACGGCGATCTCGGGGCAGACGGCGGCTATCACCAAGTCACCGGGTTGAAGCAGAAATATCCCGCGCTCAAGGTGCTGCTGTCCGTCGGTGGCTGGGCCCACAATGACGCGCCGAACGGCTGGAAGTTCACGACCATGGCGGCGACCGCGCAGTATCGCCATGAGTTCATCGAGTCGGCGCTGGTGCTGCTCCGCGAATACGACTTCGACGGGCTCGACATCGATTGGGAATACCCCGGCTCGGGCGAGCGCGGTGGCTACACCGCCGATAGAAACAACTACGTGACGCTGCTCGCGGAATTTCAGGCGGCCATGCAGGCCGAGGCAAAAAGAAGCGGTAAGCCCGAGCTCCTGCTGACCATCGCCGCGCCCTCATCCCTCTGGTTTTTGTCGGGCTTCGAGCTTGATCGGATTCATCCGCACGTCGATTGGATCAACCTGATGGCGTACGATTTCTATGGTCCGTGGAGCCACACGACCGGCGCCAATGCACCGCTCTTGGCCGACAGTACTCCGGGTGGCAGCACGTTCATCGGGCACAGTGTGGAAAACTATTTGAGCCAGCACGTGCCTCCCGAAAAAATCGTGCTCGGGATCGCGACGTACGCGCGCTCGTTCGCTGGTGTGGGCAGCGCAGACTACGGCGTGTCGTCGACTGCGGCGGGCTTTGGCGGCCGTTGCACGGGTGAGGCGGGCGTGCTCGGCTATTTCGAGCTCGAGCCGATCCTGCAATCGGGCGATTACCAACTGCACTGGCACGACAAGACCGCGACGCCGTTCGCCTACAACCCGACGAGCCGCACCCTGATCAGCTACGACGATCCGAAATCAGTCGCGCGCAAAGCAGCCTTCGTAAACGAACAGCACCTCGGGGGCGCGATGTTTTGGGCGTTGGATCTAGACGACTTCAAACACGGCTACCCGCTGCTCACCGCCGCCAAGCGCGCCCTGACGAGCGCGCCATAGCCGAGGCACACCGCCTACCTTACTCAGCCGTGCCGACGACGTCGACTCGCGGCAAACGCGAGCGCGCCCAGCGCGAACAGCCACGCCGAAGAGCGCGGTCGCGCCGCACCCGCAACGCCGACGGCGCAGGAGCCACTGTTCGACGAGTCCTCCACTGGCCCGCTGTCGCCCGAGACGTTACTCGCCCCCGCCTTACTGGTGCTGCCCGCGTTGCCCGAAGACGTCGCACCGGCCGCGCTGGCGCCGGCACCACTACCGGTCGTGGTCCCCGACCCGGCATGGCCGCCGCTCGCCGACGATGAGCCAGCGGAGCTCGGCGCGCCGCCCCGTGCGCTCGTGCCGCCCGTCGCGCTGCTGCCGCCGGCTGAGCCCGAGGTACCACCCGAGCCTCCGCCGCCAGTCGTGCCGGTGTGAACGGGCACGGTGCAGCCCAAAATACTGCAGGCCGTCGCAAGATCCAGATTGGCGAGCGCGGTCGAGGCTTTGTCCAACTGCGCCGCATTCGAACCGTTGGTGGCGCGCCGTTGATCGAAGAGCATCTTCACGATCTTGAGCTCGGCATCAGTGTAAACGAGGCCCACGCTCTGCTGGAGCGTGGTCAAAAATTGGTATTGGAGCTGATTGGTCGGCTCGATCATCGTGCCTTCGCCGTAGTCGTTCCACGTGGCGATCTGAATCGGGTCCCCCGCGTATTGGCCGAGCGCGAAGGTGGACGCGAAGGTGTTACCGCCTTCGGTGTTGTCCTGATTCAGGGTGTAGGAAATCTTCCACGTGGGGCCAGGCCAGCCGCCGGCTGCGTAGTACGGGTTGAAGCCCGGATAGATGATCGGTACGCGCCAGCCTTCGTCTGCGCCGTCGACTTGAGTGTCGAAATCCGAGACGCCCTTGAGCGCATTCTGGTCCACCCAAGCAAAGTGGCCGTCTGCGTTGGCTCCCGCGTCGTTGTTGTACCAGAGCGAGAAGAACATCGGATTGGTCGGGAAGACCGACAAGATCGTGGACCAATCGCTCGCGTTCACGAACTTCTGCGGCCCGAACACCATGATCGCGGGCAAGTTGTTCACTTGAATGGCGTTGGGCTTGTTGAAAAAATTGTCGCGCACGTAGGACATGTCGTTCTGCGCGGCGGCGACGGAGGCGCCGTACTGGTCTTCATACACGACGCCGAAGCTGAGCCCGAACTCAGCCGTGCGCGCGATGATCGCGTCGGTATTGGCCTTGTTCTGCGGCAAATCATTGGAGCCGTTCAAGCCCGGCCAATCGATGAGCACGCCGTCGATACCGGCGTACTTCATGGTCAGCAGCTGATACTCGATGACATTGCCGTCATTGGAGCTGTACTCACCGATCATCGGCGAATAGTAAGACGCGACGCCCGTCGCAGGGTTCCGCGCGTTCATCGACCAGTGCTGCCCGCCGACCTCGAACCACGGCATCATGTGCACGTAGATCTTGCGCGTGAACGACTTCGTCACGGCCACCACCGGCTGGCTCACTGACTTGGTGTCTCCGTCCGGTGCCGAGCCAGCACCACACGCGGTTAGAGCCGCAGCCGACAGCAAGCCAAGCGCCGAGAGAAGTCGATCGAATCTCATCACGGTGTTCCTAAGCCTCAAGGTGAACGAGGAGTGGTTCGCACTTCGCGGGCTCGCAATCAAAGCTCGCGAATCCTGAACACCATAGTGGCTCGACGCACGCGCGCCAGGCATTCCACGACATATCGTCGCAGGCGTATTTTTCCATTCGTTCACGCGCTCGCGTGCCGCGTGTCGTAAGGGCTCGCACGACTCGTCGTACTGGCGTTTTCCGCGACAACACCGCGCAACCGGTGTGTGCGAACGTGCGCGCGGCAGATCAGTAATCTTTCATTTTTTACTGACGAGTCGCGCGTCACGTCGCGCCGTCGCCGCGTCTGCGCGGCACGCTCCCGGGACCACCGACACCACCGACACCACCGACACCACCGA
>DATHOI010000035.1:0-2037 GCA_035485095.1 Polyangiaceae bacterium
CTTTGGCAAACACACCCCAAGCGCCCGACGATTCAGGTGGCGTGCCGCCGAGCAGGTGAATGCGCCAACCCAGCAAGTGCACGCGGTTCTGATGCGAGCGCTGGCACTGGATGAGCTGCGGTCTGAAGTGACCGAGCGACGCCGACGAGAGGGCAGTGTTGTACGTCTCTACGGCGGCAAGCTCGCCACGGCAGAGCGCCTCCAGATTGCTCAGTGATTTTTCGTTCTTCGAGATTTCCATCATGATCGCTCCTTGGTGCCGCCGATCGAAGCATGCTGCGTACCAAGTGCGCGTTGGCCTCCAACGGCGCAGCTCGCTCGCCGTGCAGGAGCCTCGAGTGCCCGCGACAAAGCGCGACATCGGGGCGTAACGGTGGCACTCGATTTAGTCGACGGCGTATGCAGACAGCGCTCGTTTTTTCGAAGAAATTGCTCGGCACGCATCCTGCTCTGCTCCAGTTGCTCGAATCAAAGAAGGAGCAAGTCAAATGAAGGACGCAGATTCAAAGAAGCCGACGCAGCCGCTCGAGGGCGAGGGCAGCTACACTGCGACGCGCCGCTACAACGAGCATTTGGGTGATGCCATCGACTCAGGTGACGTCGAGGCCGCGGCCGATGCAGCGCGTCGCGCGATGGAGGGGCCCGAGCGCGCAGAGCTCGAACGCGCCGCGCGACAAGGCAAGGCTGGACCGCGAAGCGTAGCGGCGACCGAGCAGAAACCAGCTACACGAAGCAAGTGAAATTTGGGCCGTTTGTCGCGTCGAGGCGCTTTGCCTCAGTGTGACGACGCTGCTCCCGAAGGCAGACGTCACAGAAGCAAAATCTGAGGCGATTTCGCGCGAGTTTCGGGCGGCGCACGGTTTGCATTCGGGTGCGGACCCGGAGGCAGCCTTGTCAGACACTTCAATCGAAGCTCCCGCAAAACGCGCCACGTCCCGTTCCGAGAAAGCCCGAGAGAACAATAAACGCGAGCCGACGGCGGCCAAGAACGTGCGCCTGATTGACGCGCTAATGGCCCTAAAGCGCGGGGATTTTGCGAAGCGTCTGCGCACTCGCGACGGCGTGACGCAGGACGTGGCCGAGGCGTTCAACGCACTCGCGCAGCAGCTCGATGGATCGACTCGTGAGTTTTCACGCGTGGCTAGGGTCGTCGGACGTGATGGCGACATGACCGAACGCGTCGAGACTCATGATTGGACGGGCGGCTGGGCAGTCACGGGGGACTCGTTCAATGCGCTGATTGGTGATCTCGTGCGCCCGTCGACGGAAGTCGCACGCGTGATCACCGCGGTGGCATCCGGAGATTTGTCGCAGAAGATGGCGCTCGAAATCGAGGGCAAGCCCGTGCGTGGTGAGTTCCTACGCATCGGTGCGACCGTGAACACCATGGTCGATCAGCTCAACGCATTCGCCAATGAAGTGACGCGCGTCGCTCGCGAAGTAGGTACGGAAGGCAAGCTCGGCGGCCAAGCGCACGTGCCAGGTGTCGCCGGTACTTGGAAGGACTTGACCGATAGCGTGAACGGCATGGCCACGAACCTCACCACGCAGGTGCGCGGCATCGCCGGCGTCGTGACCGCGGTGGCCAACGGGGACTTGTCGAAGAAGCTCGTCGTGGAAACCAAGGGCGAGATTTTAGAGCTGAAAAACACGGTAAATACCATGGTGGATCAGCTCAACGCCTTCGCCGGTGAAGTGACGCGCGTCGCGCGTGAAGTAGGCACGGAAGGCAAGCTCGGTGTGCAAGCCGAGGTGAAGGGTGTCAGCGGCACGTGGAAAGGTCTGACCGACAGCGTGAACGCGATGGCTGGCAACCTCACCGTGCAGCTACGCGACGTGTCCAAGGTCGCGACTGCGATCGCCAACGGCGATCTGACACAGAAGATCACCGTCGATACGCAAGGCGAGATCTTGCAGATCAAGAACGTGATCAATCAGATGGTCGACAGTCTGGGTACCTTCGCCGCGGAAGTGACGCGCGTGGCGCGTGAGGTCGGTACGGAAGGTAAGCTCGGCGGCCAGGCGCAAGTGCCCGCG
>DATHOI010000036.1:0-4292 GCA_035485095.1 Polyangiaceae bacterium
GGGTTATCGATTGTGTCAATGTGCGCGAGCACGAGCTCCGCATCGGTTTGGCCGAGAGCAGCTGACCACACTGTGCGTCGGAGTGGTGAGTAATGAAAATCGACCTGCGTCTCGATTCAAGATCGCAACCACTCCGCGCGACACGCATAGTGACGCGCTCGCTCAGAGCACCCACGACCCACGCGAACCCGGCGTGGTGGCTTGCAAGGACCGGCGCAAACGCAGCGCTCGACAAGCACGGGGCACGACCCAGCGAGCTCGCACCCGGGTAAACAACGGGAAAAGCGACGGCTTCCAGAAATACTTGGTCGGTGGAGTCGGGCCGTTGCAGCATCCGGCCGAAGTCCATGCCGCTCGAGTTCGCACTTCGACCACGCCTTCGCCTCAGCGAGGGTCTCGCACCGACGCGTCGCTCGCGCATGCGGCTACCGAAGTTGGCGCTACCGATTCTCGCTTACTGGCTCACGGTCGGCGGCATCACCTATGAATTGATCCATCTCCACGATGCGCCGAGCAGCGCGCTCGAAGAGCAGCCCGCAGCGACTGCGCCCGAGCCGCAACCGGCTCAAAGCTGGTGGCAACGGGTGATGGCTGGCGCCGGCGCACCGCTCGCGCACTCACCTGGGGCGACCGAGCCTGAGCCCGAGCCTGCGCACGCCGCACAGCCGCAGCCTGCCCCAGCCGCGACGCCTGCGACGCCCGCGTTGGACGACGAGGCGAGCGCGCCAGACGCGCCCGTGGTCGATCAGCCGCCGAGTGAGCGGGGCGCTGACCGCTCCGCACGCGCGGCCCAGCGACGGAGCGCGGACGACGCGAGCCCACCGGGCCCTGCCCCACAGGCAGACGACGCGAGCCAGCGCGCGACGACCCCGAGCGACGCTGAGCCCACGCGCCCCGAGCTGGCTCTAGGTGTATCGAGTCTCTCGAACCGCGACACTGATACGCCGGACTCGCCCGCACTCACGCCCTCGCACGCCGATCTGCGCACCGGGAGATCACTCCCGGGCTGCGAGGCCGCAGCGGCTGCAGCGAGCGAGGAGCTCGACATGGCCCATCGCGCCGTTACCCCTGACCTGCCGCGTGAAGCGATCGCCGCGGTGCTCGACAACGGCGCGTGGCTCACAGGCTGCTCGATTCCCGACGGCACCGCGCTCGACGTCTGCGTCGCCATCAGCTCCGGCAACGTGATCGGCGCCACCGTAGTTGCGCGCCCCGGCAATTCGGCACTGAGCGCGTGCCTCAAACGGCGTGCCGCAGCGCTCTTTTTTCCGTACAGCTCGCACCTCGACCTGGCACGAACGCATTTCGACGCACATTGAGCGTAACGGCTTAGCCGCGCTTCGGGCGCTTCACGACGCGTACGGTTCGGCTCTTGCCGCCGCCGCAGAAAAAACGACCTTTGCCGTCGCTCTCCAGACCGCTCACCTGCAGCCCGGCGGGTAAGGCCAGACACTCGAGGACTTCACCGGTTTCGGGATCGATTTTTCTGAGCTCGCTGCGCAAAGCGTCACCGTCCGTAGCGCAGCCGTTGCTGTCGCTCGAGGTCGCGTGCCAGAGCTCGCCGTCACAAAAGCTCACGCCCGTAACGAAGCGATTGGACGACACCGTGCTCAAGACTGCGCCCGTCTCCGGGTCGATGCGAATGATCTCGCGCTCGTCGTGTTGGCCGACCCACAGTGACCCTTCGGCCCAGGCCAGACCCGAATTACGAGCCGTGCGCGGCGCCGCGATCGAGGAGAGGACCTTGCCGGTGTGCGGGTCGACCTTTTGAATGCGCCCGCCTGCGAGCTGATACAAGTACGTGCCGTCGAACGCGGTACCGGCGTCACAGGCCACGGTGAGCGAGCGCTTGGCCTCACCGGTGGCGGGCGAAAACGCGTGTAGCTTTTCCCCCGCGGCAAACCACACGCTCTCACCGTCATAAGTCACACCGTTGACTTGTGCGACCCCGGAAAAAGGCCCGTATTCACGCTCGATTTCGACAGCAATGCGGTTCTGGTCGCTGGCTTCACGGGTCATCGCGCCCGAGACTTTATGCGATCGGGCGCCAGCTCGGAAGTAACAAAGGTGTCGCGAATCGAGCGCTCGGGATCCCGAGCCAGCGCTTGGCTCGCGCACGGCCCGTCGCGCGCACTTTGCCGGCTTGCACGAGCGACGACAGGGCTCGCTGCATGCTGCGTTGGCTAGCGCCGAGCGCGACACCGAGCGCAGAGCTCGACCAGGCTTCGCCATCGGCGAGCAGCGCCAGCAACGGAGCGTGCTCGTCGTCCGCTGGGCGCGTCAGCAGCACGATCTCAGTGGCTACCCGCGGCACGAGCCGAAATCCCTCTTTGGTCGGCCGAATCTCGACCAGCTCGCGAAGCGCGCGCCGTAGCCGCCCAATCTCGACCCGCAACCGCCCGCGATGCGACTCGTTGTGACGCGTGACCCCGAAGGCGCCGCTGATCAAGCTGCCCCGCGGCGCGGCGTTCGGCCAAGCAACGGCCAGCGCGCGGAGCAGCGCGAACAACACGGGGCGGCGCGCCAGCGGGACATCTCTGCCAGCCACGCCGGCGGTCTGGCGCAGGGCGTCCACGAAAAGAATTCGTTTCTTGCGCAGTAGCAGCATAAGATCCGCCAGATCGAGCAATCGTTCCGCGCCTTGCCGGCGAACACGAGCCACTGGCAAGCTCAGCGTCACCTGCGCGCTCGCCACCTCACGCTGCAGCGCCGGGAAGCGCGCCGCCTTGGCAGCCGCTTCGGCTCGAGCCAAAGCCAAGCGAGCCGCGCGCGCGTCGAGCACTCGAAAAGCCAGCTCGGCGCGAGCGAGCTCGACCTCGGCGTGCAGCAAGGCCGGCGCGCGCTGCAGCTGCAACCGGCCCAGCACCGATTTTGCTTCGGCGAGCTGGCCACGCAAGAGCAAGCTACGAGCGAGTAGGCAGCGCGCGTGCAACGTATTCCAGCGGTCACCGTGAGCGGCCAGCGTGCGACTCAGCGCATCGAGCTCGGGCTCGACGCCCGCGAGCTCGCGCGTGTACAGGGCGAGCTCCGCATCGGCGAGCAAACAGCGCGCGCGGCCGAGCGGGTCTTGCGTCCCGAACGCGCGCGCGGCCGAGCGCAAAAGCTCTCGCGCGCGCGCAAGCTCCCCCAACTGCGCCAGCGCGATACCGCGCAGCGTGAGCGCTGGCGCGTCGTGCCGCAGCGCGACGCGCTTGAGTGCCTCGAGCACATTGCCGGCCGCGAGCGCGCGACCAGCTGCGGTCAGCACCGGATCCATTGGCGCCACTTTGCCGGCGGTTTTTCGGGCTGTCTACGCTCAGCGCGGCTCGCGAACCCCTGCACGCAAAGGCGCCGCAGTGCGCTTGCGGCACGCGCCGCCGAAGGCTGCGACGCGGCGCGACGGCCGCGCGACCATCCCGAATCCCGCCACGCTTGTCACTCCCCGCTTGGTCGGCTTCGGAGCTACTCAATAGGCATGACCAACCACACTCTCGCTTCACGAAACGACTGGCTCAGCGCGCGTCAACGATTACTCGCTCGAGAAAAGGAGCTCACGCTGGCCCAGGACCGCTTGAGCGCCGAGCGGCGCGCGCTGCCCTGGGTCGAGCTGGAAAAACGCTACGTGTTCGACACCGTGTCCGGAAAAAAGACGCTCACTGAGCTGTTTGCGGGACGAAGTCAGCTCGTCGTTTATCACTTCATGTTTCCCGCCGATTGGGACGCGGGCTGCAGGGGCTGCTCGTTCTGGGCCGACAATTTCAACGGCATCACGCCGCACTTGAACGCGCGCGACATCACTTTGGTCGCCGTTTCGAGCGGGCCGCTCGCCAAGCTCGAGGCATACAAGCAGCGCCTCGGTTGGAGCTTCGACTGGGTCTCCTCGGCGGAGAACGACTTCAACCACGACTTCGGGGTGTCCTTCAGCGCGGAAGAAGCGCAAACCAAAGAGCGCCTGTACAACTTCGGCACGGAGGCAGCGAGCGCCGGCGAAAAACCGGGCATCAGCGTGTTCGCACGCGACGGCGAGCGCACCTTCCACACCTATTCCTGCTACGCGCGCGGGCTCGAGATGATGAACACCGCTTATCACTACATCGATCTCGCGCCCAAGGGCCGTGACGAACAAGGCGGCCCCATGGGCTGGCTGAAACGGCGAGACGAATATGCGCGCTGAGCTCGCCACGCAGATGTCGCCGCGCACCTCGCGGCGCAATAGCGGAGCGCTGTTCGGCTCTTGGCTGGCGAGCGCGCTCGGGCTTCTCGGGGTACTCGTGCCCAAGTGCCCGCTGTGTTTCGCGGCATACCTATGCGTA
>DATHOI010000037.1:0-2939 GCA_035485095.1 Polyangiaceae bacterium
TGCTCGGACGGGCTCGCGCCGGCTGGCTCGAGCTGCGAATTTCCCGATAAAACCAGCTCGCCGATGTCGCAAACGAGGCCCGCCATGAACGCGGCGTCTGCGTCTTCCCTGCCCTGCGCGATGCGACCGGCCAGCTTGGCGATGGACAGCGCACGCGCCTGCAGCGCCTCGACGGAAGCGGCAGCAGGGCCGGCGAGCTTGCCGACCGCGTCGAAGGCGCCGATCCCGAGCGCCAGGTTGCGGATGGTCTTGAGTCCCAAACGCACGACGGCTGCGCGCACGTCACTGATGTTCGTGGCGCTGGAGAAGAACGAGGAATTGACGACCTGCAGGATCTTGCTGCTCATCGCTGGATCTTCGCGCACGATATTGCCAACCGTGTCCGCCGAGGCTTTCTCGTCGTCGAGCGCCTTGGACAGCTCGCCGAAGAGCCGCGGCGTCGACGGCAAGCGGTCGATCCGACCCACGACGGCTTGCATGCGTTCGTCGCTGAGCCAGGCACGAAGCTCGCGTGTGCGCTCGATCACTTGCTGGAGCGTGTCAGAGCTGCACGGCTTGGTCAGAAACTGGTGCGCGACGCGCACCACGCGGATTGCGGCGGCTTCGTCGGTTTGACCGGACAGCACGATACGCACGATTTTAGGGTATTTCTCGCAGACTTGGGTCAGGAGCGCCGCGCCGTCCGTGACGGGCATGCGCATGTCCGAGACGATCACGTCGAAGGCTGCGCCCTCGAGCAGCGCGAGCGCCGCCGCGCCGCTCTCGGCAAAGCTCACCTCCCAGTCCGCGTCGAGTTGAAATAGCGTGCGTTCGATAGCCTCCAACACGCGTGGCTCGTCGTCGACGAAAAGCACCTTCATACCCGCACCCCTGTCTGCTGTGCAACCGACGGCGCCTCGAGCGGCAAGCCGATGATGAACGTCGTGCCTTTGCCTTCTTCGGTCTCGAACGCGATCGCGCCCTGGTGTTTGTCCACGACCACCGAGTAAGCGATGGCGAGCCCTTGGCCCGTGCCCTTGCCCACGGCCTTGGTCGTGAAGAACGGTTCGAACACGCGAGCGCGCGCTGCCTCGGGGATGCCCGAGCCCGTGTCGGAGATGCGTAGCTCGACCCGGTCGCCCTGCCGCGCGCCCGAGATCGTTATTTTGCCCTTACCGTGCGCGCCGCCAGCCGTCACATCCCCAATCGCGTGCGCCGCGTTGACGATCAGATTGAGGATCACTTGATTGAACTCGTTGCGCAGCACGGGCACGAGCGGCAAATCAGCCGCCATGTCGAGCTCGACTTCCGCGACGTATTTCCACTCGTTGCGCGCGACGGCAATCGTCGTCTCGATCGCTTCGCGCAGGTTCACCGGTGACTTTTCGGAGCCGCTCGGGTGCGAGAACTCTTTCATCGCCTGCACGATGGACGTGATCCGACCCAGGCCTTCCAGCGCCTGCTCGAGCGCCAGCGGCAGCTGTTTGAGCACGAAGGCGAGCTTGGCCTTGGCGATCGCGGTGTCGGCCGCGACAATCAGCGCGGGATCGACTGGGCCAGTCTTGGCCGCCTCGACCACGGCGACTGACGCTTGCAGTGCACTCACCAAACCCGTCACTGCGCGTTTCGCGAAAGAGGTGTTGTCGGAGACGTACTGCGTGGGCGTGTTCACCTCGTGCGCGATGCCGGCAGCCAGCTGACCGATCGCTTCCAACTTCTGCGCTTGAAGCAGCTTCGCCTGCGTTCCTCGGAGCTGTGAGAGGGCTTGGCTGAGCTCGGCTTTTTGTGCCTCGATTTCGCCCGTTCGCTTGGCCACCATCTTCTCGAGCGAAATGTTCTGCTCGAGCACCCAAAAGGCGGAATGCCCTTCGGTCGCGCTTTCCTCGACGCGTTGAATCAGCACGCGGATGGTCTTCTCCTTGGCTCGCAGCTTGCGCTCCAAGACGTCGACCTTGAGCGCCAGCTCCGGCAGCGACAATTGGAGCGAAGCCAGCTCACTGGGCTCTTCGCCCGGCGCCATGCCTCGAGGCAACTCGCTGAGCTCGAAGCGATTCATTCGCTCGACAGAGCCACGGCGCTGAAGGTTTGATTGACGTAGATGGCGTTGTACTGCTCGCCGTACGTGCTGAAGCCGACCACGCGGTTTTGGGCCAGAAACTCGCCGACTGCACCCGCTTGCCCGGTGTGCTCGAATTCCAAGCGGCGCAAGATGCAATCGCAACCGAGCACGACTTCCGGCGTACCAATTCGCTGCCGCACCTCCGCAAACCCCTGCCTGAGCGCCGCCAGAGGGTCGCCGCGCTCACCGAGAGTGAGCACCAGGCCTTCTTCCAGGGAGCAGAAGAAGGTCAAGCTGCGGTCCGGGTTCACGCGCTTGACCGAACGCACGTAGTGCTCCCCGCCAATGTGCAACATGACCGGATTCTGAGAAAATAGCAGTGAATTGAGCTCGTCGAGCTCCACGCCCAAGGTCTCGGCGTAGGCCTCCGCCGCCGGCTCTCCGTTGATCTCGTGCACGATCCGTTGCTCGGGGTCGGCCATCGTGACGACCAGCTTGTGCCGGCTGGGAAACACGTGCTGCACCTTGAACGTACTGAACGGCAGCGTGGTCTCGAACAGTGTAAATAGCGCGGCATCCCGCAGGAAACGCCCCTCGTGGTAGACGTGCGTGGCTTGCAAGGCCAGATCGTCGCCGGCAGAGCCGCCGACCAGCGGGATGTTGCCCAAGGACTGGTACAGCGAGGACGCCAGACGCTCTTCCGATTGCGAGAGACCGTCCACGAAGACCAAGCCAAAAGCCCGATTACCGCCGCGCTCCAATAGCCCCGACATGGCCGCGAACGCCGCTTCGTACGCGCGCGCTTGGCACTCCGCCAAAGGCGAAATCAGAAACGGCTCCATTCGAAGCTCGCTGCTCGTCAAACTGACCGCGGTGATGCCGCCCTTCTGGAAGCCAGTCG
>DATHOI010000038.1:0-3142 GCA_035485095.1 Polyangiaceae bacterium
CCGCCGCAGATCGTGTTTGGGCAAGCGCTGCTCGACAGCGACGACGACGCTGCCCGCTACTTTCTCATGATCCGCAGCCTGAAAGTGCTGCAAGCCAATGCAGCCGCGCTTTCGCGTACCGCACCCATCGAGCTGTGGCCCGTGATCGCGGCTTATCTCGGGGTATTTGCCTCGAATTGGCAGCCGCAGGGGGTCGACGCGAAGAAGTTCGCCGACGCCCAAAAGCGCATCCAAGGCGCCATGCAGCGCAGGCTCGACGACGACGTCCCCGTGCTCGCGTTGGAAGTGATCGGCGCGATCGGCAACCGCGCGAGCTTGATCGGCACCGCGCTTCACCAATGGGGCAATCGCACGGCGCTCTTGTCCGCGGGCTCGCTCGTGGCCTCGTTGCGCGGCGTTGCGTTGGCAGGCGGCCACACCTCTGGACCGCCCGCAGAGGGCCCAGAACGAGTGAAGTGGATCGTGCGCAACCCCGAAGCACGCGATCTGGCGACGTTCAGCGTCAGCGAACAGTACAACGAAGCACGCTCGCGTCTCGGTCTCGGCCGCTGACCTTCTCCTAGCGCACATCGAACGCAACCAGCTCGCTCTGGATGCCCTGCGGAGTTTGCACACGCACGCGGTGCGCGCCGGGCGTCAGCCGCCAGGGCAGGCGAAACGGCGCGCGCAGCGTGGCGAGCCGCCGCTCATCGACGTAAAACGTGAGTTCATCACTGGCTGCGCGCGCTTCGAGCACGATTTCCTGCTCGCTGCGCAACCCTGGATCGATCACGAACCGTGCCTCTGCACCGGGAAAGACCAGCTCCGGCGTCGCCCGAGCCGCAGGCGCCAGGACACCGGGGCAGCGCGCCGAGAATTCGAGCGGCGCGAGCGGACGGCCTGCCTGGCGCGCGAAGTTCTGGTACTCGACCGGGTAGCGCTCGAACACGCGAGAGCGAGCCGAAGCGCAGCTCGGTCCCGCGCGCAAGCCGTTGTCCGCGTCGACGGGTACGAGCTCGTGCATGTCGCAGCCGACGCGCGGCTCGTGTCCGGCCAGGAACCACTCGTGACGGCGATGAGGGCAGGACTCCCCGGCGAGCTCGCCGCTGAGCTCACACACCTCGACCGAAACCAACCCGCTGTGATCGACGAGCGCGCTCGGTGCACGACCGCGCATCGCTGCCAGCAGCACTTCGTGAAACAGTGGGCCCGCGCCGGTCACGCCGGTCGAGCCGGTCATCGGCGTGCCGTCGAAATTGCCAGCCCACACAGCGACCGTGACCTCGCGCGTATAGCCAACCGTCCAATTGTCGCGAAAGCCCTTGGAAGTGCCAGTTTTTGCCGCCACTTTGAAGGGGAATGCGAGCGGGCCCCCCACGCCGAACTCGGCTGAGCGCGCCAGGTCGTCAGACAGAATGTCGCCTAGCAATGCGGCGATGCGCGAGTCAATCACGGGACTTGGGCTCGGCACTTCACGCAGCAGCTCCGCGCCGCTCGCGAGCTGCGCGTGGCGATAGAAGCGAAGCGGCAGAAACGCGCCACCACGAGCGAGCATCGAATACGCTTGAGCGAGCTCGGTCAATTTCACTTCGCCGTCACCGAGCGCCAAGGCCGCGCCGTAGTGCTCAGCGCTGTCCTGAAGCGAGCTGAAGCCAGCGCGATGCAGCAGGTCGAGCACGCGTTCTGGCCCCACGCGTGACGCGGTGTAGACCGCAGGCACGTTCAGCGAATTCTGCAAGGCGTCCCGCAGCAGGACCGGGCCGTGGAAGCGGCCGTCGTAGTTTTTTGGCGAGTAAATGCCGTCGGGCGTCGGCAGCCGCAGCTCGAGATCTGGCAACACGCTGGCCGGCGTGAAGCCCAAATTTGCCATAGCCGCCGCATAAACGAAGGGTTTCAGCGCGGACCCCGGCTGGCGCAGCGCGCGCGCACCGTCATTTTGCCCGAGCGCTCGTTGTCCGAAAAAATCGGGCGAACCGAGGTAAGCGAGCACGTCGCCGCTCGCGTTGTCCACGACCACGACGGACACCGAGCTGGCACCGTAGTCCGCGATGTCTCGCGCTGCGCGGCGGCCTAGCTCGGCGACCTCGCGCTGCAAGACCGAATCGATCGTGGTGAACAGGCGTTGCACGTGCTCACCGCGCAATTCGGGCGCCAAGGCTCCAGCTAGGAGACCTTCGACCAAGTGTTCCGTACCGCCCTGGGCAAGGCCGCGCTCGAGGCGCAACGGCTCCGCCTGAGCGAGGCGCACTGTGTTCGCCGAAGCCAGACCCTGCGCCAGCATGCGCCCGAGCACGCGATCGCGGCGCATGAGCACTCGGCGTGTGCCGCGCGCGGGGTCGTACAGCGTTGGGCCGCGCGGGATCGACACGAGCGTAGCCGCCTCCGCCAGATCGAGCTCGGCCGCGGGTTTGTCGAAATAGTAACGACTCGCCGCGTCGACACCCCGCAAATTCGGCCCAAATTCCACGCGATTCAGATACTCTTGCAAGATCTGCGGCTTGCTCAAGCTGGCCTCGATACGCAGGGCCAGCGCAAGCTCCCGCCATTTGCCAGCGACCGTCCGAGGCCGAGCGACGACCGTGCGAGCTAGTTGTTGCGTCAGCGTGCTCGCACCCGAAACCAATTTGCGCGCGAACAACGCCTGACCGGCCGCGCGCATCATGGCCAACGGGTCGATGCCCGGGTGCTGATAGAAACGCGCGTCCTCCGCCGCGAGCAGTGCAGGCACCACGAAACTCGACAGTTCGGCGAGCGTCACCCGCGATGACATCTTGCCGTCTCGAGAACGCACCTCACGAATCAATTGACCATCGCGGTCCACGATCTGCGAGCTGATACCTGCGTAAGGTTCGCCGAGCACGCGCGGCAGAGGCTCCAGCGCAGCGCAAACCAGCAACGCGACCACGGGAACCAGAGCGCTGAGCGCGACCCCCAGCGCCACGCGCTTGCTCACTATTTTTCGCCTAAAATCGAGCATCACTCGATGTCCACCAAGGTCGCGCCGTTGCGACCGAAGGTCTCTGGAGTGTACATCTCCTCCACGCGCGTCGAGGGCAGCACGAACTTGCCGAGCGTGGTGGCGCGCGCGAGGTATCGATAGTGGTACATCCCGGCCTGCATGTGATCGATGAAGAACAGCACGCGGTCATCCCGCAATTCACGC
>DATHOI010000039.1:0-2802 GCA_035485095.1 Polyangiaceae bacterium
TTGTTCTTGCTCGACAGCCTACGGCGCGTCGTCGCTCAGCTCTGAAGCGCTCGCTCGAGCCTCGGCTCCCACTTCTGGACGCGGTCAGCGCTTCAGGCACGGGTTCAACGGGTCACCGTCGTCGGCGTCGGGGCACGGCCCGTGAGGAGCCGCAGCCCCCGACCCATGACGCTCGGGCTTCTCGGTCGCGCCGTGCGTCGGCGGAGTCGTGGGCCGCACCGCTCGCTCGTCTCGCAGCGTCTGTTCGAGAGACGCCAGGCGTTCGACCAGCACTGCTCCGCGTTCAGCGGCATGCACGCTGTTGGTCTCTGCGTCCAAGCGTGCACGGTGCTCATCTGCCAATGATTGCGCAAAGGTCGACTGTGCGTGTTCCGCATTCGGCCGCAGCACCGCCACGTACAGGCCAGCGCTGGCAAGCCAGGTCACCAGGCACAGCGCACTCGACAGCGTGAACAGCAAGCGTTGTCGCGCCGCCCGCGCCAAAAGCGTGAGCTGCTCGGCGTGATGCGCGCTCCGTTCCTCGATTAGACGCAGCTCGGAGTCGCGCCGTGCGCGCGCCTCGCGTTCGGCGCGCTCGTCGAGCGCACGTGCTTGCTCGAGCTCGACACGCGCGGCGACGGCCAGATCTTCCTCGGACTTCAACCGTGCCTGCTCGCGTCTTGCGCGGTCCTCCACAGCTCGAGCGCGCTCGGCCGCCGCACGCGCGCGCTGTTCGGCCTCGGCCTGTGCGCGGGCGTCTTCGACTTGTTTCTGGCTCCGTTCGGCCTCGTGCTTGCGCAATGCAACCAGCGACGACAATCCAGAGCTCTCACTCGTTTCTGCCATGCATGAGGTCAGACGCACGGCTCGCCGCACAGCTTGGGTAGCACCGGGAAATATTTCTAGTGCCTCGCTCGTACGGCGGAAGGCGACGAGACGCTTTGCGGCGCGTCAGTAGAACGTGATGTCGTCAATCCAAACGTCGAAGGTCTCCGCCTTAGCCCAGGAGATCTGCAGAGCGTACGCGCGCGTAGTATCGAACGTGGTCAACACCGGCCGGCCGAAGCCGGTTTGCTTCAAACTGGCGAACGGCACCTGGATGGTCTGGAAGGCATCGCTGAAAGTCACGTCCGCGCCAAAGTGGTCGTCGCACACCGTGCAGGCGTACAGCGTGTCGTAGTTGGTGATCGACAGCCGAGCTTTGTCGGTCACGCCCACTTTTCCGAGCTTTGCCAGGAAGCTTATGCCCTGATAGGCGCTGATGTTGTACGGCATCGCGGTGGGACCGACGGCGACGAAGTTGGCTCCGAGCAATGCGCCCCAAACAGTGAAGCCAGACCCCGTCGTATGCATCGCGCGCGTACTGGCGCCGCGCGGAGGAGCCAACAGCTCAGGCAGCGCGGGCGCGTGTGGATCAGGGGTTTGCTGGCCGGTTCCGTCGTTCGAGGTGAACCAATAGCCGTTGCGCCCGGCGACGAGTGAAACCTGATTGTTGCCGTCCTCGAAATCGTCGATCAGCAGCGTCGACGCAGACGCGCCGCTACCACCCGCGCCGCTGCTCGTCGCCCCGCCGCCAGCTGAGGTGCTCACGCCAGCAGAGCCGAGATCACCAACCGGGAAGTCTTCGAACGAGACGAGGCAGCCCGTCAGGATTAGACAGGACGACAGAGCGAATGCAGGCGCTGTGCGAGCTACGACGAGCATGACGAGCTATCGCGAACACAACACCGTAGCGCGGATCAACCACCATTCCTATCGTCAAGCCCGTCTCGGGACGACACTCAGAACGTCTGGCGCAGCGAGAAAAATGCAGTCTCGGGCGTCACGACGCCGCCTGCCGACAACGCTGTCTCATTGCCACCACCACTGGTCAGAATGAAGTACGTGCCGAGCGCTGAAGCGGCAACACCGGCAACGAACCCCGATACGCTCACGACGCTCAGCGCACGTCCGGCAGCGCCTGCATCCTTGCCGGTCTGGTTACAGACTCGGAGCCTCACGTCGCAGTTGTCGTCGTAGATACTCTTTTGATGAAGCACGAGCAGCCCACTGACAGCGCCGACGAGTAAACCTGTCGCGCCCACACCAGCGAGAACATAGCCAAGGGTACGATGATCGTCAGCGCCTGACGCCGCGTGTGCATGACCCTCCTCCACCGGCAACGCGAGGCCCGGCACGACCTGCACCTCTGCCGTCTCACCCGCCTCCAGCGCCACGTCGAGAGGTTGGTCGCGGTGACCGGGCGCGACGACCAACAAATGATGCATGCCTGGGTCGAGCGGCAGCGCCACGCCGAAGCTGGCCTCGGCATATTCCATGTCGCCCTCTTTGACGTGGGTCGAACGCGGCGCGCCGGGCGCGAGCACCATCGTCAAGCGAGGCACGCGCGGCTCGAGCGCCGCCAACCGACGTTGGGCCACGGGCAGCCGGTCGTCGCCATCGGCGAGCTGGGCGACCACGCCTCGAAACAGGCTCCAAGCGGTGGCCAAACGCCCGCGCTTCTCCTCACAGTCTGCAAGATTGAAGCGCGTTCCGAGCGCCGGGTCCAAGCGATCGCTCTCGCGGAAGCGACCACATGCGGTGTCGAAGTCGCCTTCTGCCAGCGCTGCTCGACCTTGGTCGAAGAGCGCCTCAGCAGCGGCGGGGTTGGTGCCCTCAGCGCGCGCCACGCCGTTCCACGCGACGATGAGCAGCGCGGCACCGAGTACGGACGAAGGCGGGCGGTAACGCATCGGCACGATCTCGAACGACCAGTCATGGTAGCGCCTTGCCATCCAAAAAAGAAGCGAGCCGCATTCGCGAAGAATTACGGCTCGCTCCCCC
>DATHOI010000040.1:0-5832 GCA_035485095.1 Polyangiaceae bacterium
GAGATTGGTATCTCGATCGTTGCCGATGCGCAGTAAGGCTTGTGCTCCCCCATTCACCCCATCGTCCTCCAGCCCGATCACGACCCGCCCAATGATCGACGTGAAGTACGACAGCCCGAATTCACCCTCCAAATAGCCGTAGGTGAGACCAACCCGCCGTCCCGAAAGCTTCTGTTCGTCGAGCTCTGCCAGCGAACCGCCGACGCCGCGGTACACGCCGAAGCCCGTACGCGCCGCGCGCAGCCCGACATCTTGAAAGCGCATGCCGACCGAGCCTTCGGTCTGCCATACGACATCATTGCCTTTGAAATTGTTCCAGTCCGCGTAGTCCGTCGAGACCGTGACTGTCGCTGGGTAGCGTGCAGGCGGCTTCGGCATTGGCACGTCGGTGACCAGAACGCTCTGTGGTTCTTCTGCGCTGCCGACGACGCGCAGCGAGTTA
Source organism: Polyangiaceae bacterium (assembly GCA_035485095.1). GTDB lineage: Bacteria > Myxococcota_A > Polyangia > Polyangiales > Polyangiaceae > PMG-095. The sequence goes on from DATHOI010000040.1 coordinate 443, forward strand.
CCGTCCGCGTCGACGCCTTCGATGAAGTACTCGAGCCGCGGCGCGTTCAAGCGATCAGCTTCGATGGAGGCGCTGAAGTAGCCTTCGCCGACACGTGTCATCGGCGTGCTGTGGTAGGCGACCTCTCCAGAATTGCGCGAGTGAATCACGGCGCCCACGGGACCGTTTGCCAGCTCGATCGCGACGCGCAACGGCGTGTGCGAGCGCGCTTCACGCGGGGGCTCAAAGCTGCGCAGCACGCGGTCAGCCTTGTCCTCCGAGCCGTGGTCGAACATGACCAATCGCCGCAACTGCGCGGCCTCCTCGTACAAGACCACCGCATATTTGCCGCGCGGATGGCGTTTCACGTAACCCTCATAGGCAAGTACACGCGTCGCTACGCCGCTGCCACGCAGATGCTCGAACAGCGCGCTCACCTCGGCCGTGTCAGCGTCGAGAGGCGCGCCGTCGACCGCTGACGCGGGCTTCGTTGCCTCTGGGGGCGCGGCGCCCGCAGCTGCCGGCGCCGCTGGTGCGGCCGGCGCGATTTCGGATGGCTTAGTCTCGGGCTCGACAGGGGCGGCTTTCGCCGCCACCGGGTGCGCTTGCACGGAAGCCGGGCGATGCAACACGACGATGTCGCCAGGCTGCGCCGGCTGCACGAGCTTGCCATCGGGATGCGCCAGCGCGAGCGCTCCGCGCACCTGTGTAAGCCGCAAACGACCGATCAGGAATCGATCGCTCACCATTTGACCCGTCACCGGATGCTTCAAGGTGAGCGGCCGCCACAGCTCGAGCAGCGCGCCCGTCGCGGCGCCACGATCACCCGCGATGTCCACCACGATATCACCCAGCTCGAAGGCGACGACGCGACCCTCCACACTTTCACCCGTTGCGTCAGCGGGATCGGCCAGCGCTCGCCCCGTGATCACGAGCGGGAAAAGCAACGCAGCAGCCAGGCACAGCCCCCGCGCCCACTCCGCCGCCACGGCCCCTGGCCCACCACGATGTTTTGCGTACCTCACGACCGGCGACGATAGCAAGGTTCAAGCCAGCGCATGAAATGCCGATTTCCCCTGGAATTTAGCCGAAACCAGGAAAGGCAGAAGATGCACACTGTGCACTGAGCAACACACCGACCCGCGTTGAACGTGATTGGAGTGTTGCCACACGACGACAGGGCCCCGCGTTCCCCTCGACCGTCGCGAGCGACCCTCTGACTGCTCGCGACGGACCTGCAAATCGCTCTCGAGTGTATGAGACGAGGCCTCTCTCACTCAATCTGGCGTGAAAGTTCGCCTCTTGCTGGAACCGGTTGCAGCATGCTCGACACCGCCGACTCACAGGCACCAATAGTAGCCTGCAATTTACCAGTAAATCGCCCGACGCTCGCTGCGGAACCGGTTCCCGAAACAGCTTGGTAATGAACCTTTCCCAACGCTAGATTTCACGCTTTGGACTGGCGTTCCCAGGGTCCGTTTGGTTTACTTGAAGAGTCGAGCACTCAGCAAAAATGCGCTGCTCGGGCGATTGCTTTTGCTCATTGAGAGTCCAGCAATCCCTTGTCTCCCTCGGTGTAAGGACCTCGGCCTCATGAAGTACGGCTATTTCGACGACCAGAACCGCGAATACGTGATCACGAACCCGCGGACGCCCGTCAAGTGGATCAACTACGTCGGAACGCTCGGCTTCGGTGGCTTCGTCGATCACACGGGCGGCCTGCTCTTGTGCAAGGGCGACCCGGCCCTGAACCGGATCACCAAGTACATCCCGCAATTGCCGGGCTCGCACTTCAAGGGGCAGACACTCTATCTGCGGGTGCGTGAAGGTGATGCATTCAGGGTGTTCTCGCCGTTGTTCGTGCCCACGCTCGACGCGTATGACCGCTTCGAGTGTCGCGTCGGGCTCGGCTACAGCACGTTCATCAGTGAGTTTCACGGCCTGCGCACGGAGCTGACCGTGTTCGTGCCGAGCGGCGATCCGGTGCTCGTGCAACGCGTGCGCGTGACCAATTTGAGGCCCGCTGCGGTCGAGCTCGACGCGATCCCGCTGATCGAGTACACGCATTTCGACGCACTCAAGCAGTTCACGAACGCCGACTGGGTACCGCAGACCATGCAGAGCGAGGTGCATGACGCGGGCGGTGGCAAGAAGATCCTGGCCCAATATGCGTTCATGAATCGGCACCAGCGGCAGACGTATTTCACTGCCAACTTGCCGGTTTCCTCGTTCGAGACGTGTCGACGCGCATTCCTAGGAGACAACGAATACGGCACGTTTCAAGCCCCGAAGAGCCTAGAGGCGGCTGAGCTCTCGAATCATCTCGCCCTCCGCGGCGACAACATCGCGGCGCTGATGCTGCACCTCGGCAAGCTCGCACCGGGCGAGACCAAGGAATTCGTGACTCAGCTCACGCAGCAAGAGGGCTCGCACACCGAGAGCTTGGCGGCCGCGCGCAAGCTGTTCGACAAATTCACCAAGCCCGAAACCATCGACGCGGCGCTGGCCGCCATGCGCAATGGTTGGGACGACTACTTGGGTCGCGTCCAAGTGCAGACCCCCGACGCCAGCATGAACAGCATGCTGAACGTGCATAACCCTCGGCAGTGTTACATGACCAAGAATTGGTCGCGTGACCTGTCGTTGTACCAGCTCGGTTTTGGCGGCCGCGGCATGGGTTTCCGCGATAGCTCACAAGATGTCATGGGCGTCATGTCGGCGATGCCCGCTGAAGCGCGAGAGCTGATCGAGAAGTTGCTCAGCGTGATGAAGTCGAACGGCTCGGCGATGCATCAGTTCTACGCCTCGACGATGGTGGCCAACGAAGGCGACGCGCGCGAGATGGAGGACCGCCCGAAATACTACGGGGACGACCACTTGTGGATCGTGTTCGCCGTGTGCGCGTACCTCAAGGAGACCGGGGATCTCGGTTTCCTGGACAAGGTCCTCCCCTACTACGAGAAGGACAAGCAGGGAGCGCCCGCGCACCGCGGCACGGTGTTCGATCACCTGAAGCGCGCCGTTGATTTCACGAAGAACAACGTCGGCAGTCACGGCCTGCCCTTGCTCGGTTTCGCTGACTGGAACGACACCGTCAACCTCAAGACCGGAGCGGAGTCGCTCTTCGTCGCCAATCAGTACGGCAAAGCGTTGCTGGATCTGATCGAGCTCTGCGAGCACAAGGGCGATAGTGAGCTCGCGCAGCGCTACCGCGCCGACTACGAGCACATGCGCGGTCTGGTCAACGAGTACGCTTGGGATGGCGAGTGGTACGTGCGCTACTTCGACCACGACGGCAGCGTGATCGGCTCGAAGAAGAACGTCTCCGGTCAGATCTGGACCAATGGGCAGAGTTGGCCCGTGATCTCCGGATTCGCGCCGCCCGAGCGCGCGAAGGCGGCGCTCGAATCAGTGAATCGGCTGCTCAATACGCCAAACGGCATCAAGCTGAGCAGCCCCGGCTACAACGGCTACGACCCGGCCAAAGGCGGCGTCACGACCTATCCACCGGGCGCCAAAGAGAACGGCGGCATCTTCTTGCACGCCAACCCCTGGGTCATGATCGCCGAGACGCTCGTGGGCAACGGTGACCGCGCGTTCGAGTACTACAATCAGATCAACCCAGCCGCGAAGAACGACGTGATCGACGTGTACGAGTGCGAGCCTTACGTTTACGCGCAGAATATCCTCGGCAATGAGCATCCCCTGTTCGGGCTCGCGCGCAATAGCTGGCTCTCGGGCACGGCGTCGTGGTGCTACCAAGCTGGGGTGAAGCATATCCTCGGCATCATGCCTGCGTATGCGGGGCTCGAGATCAATCCGTGCATCCCCAAGGGGTGGGCCGAGTTCAGCGTGCAACGCCGTTTCCGCGACGCGGAATACGCGATCACCGTCAAGAACCCGAACCGCGTCTCGAAAGGCGTGCGCTCGATGACGGTGGACGGCACGCCCGTCGAAGGCAACGTGGCCCCCGCCTTCTCCGACGGCAAAAAGCACGTCATCGAAGTGATTTTGGGCTGAAACGCAGGTCGTCGAGCGATCGACGCAGGCGGCCGTCTCGCCATTTCGGCGCCCGGCGGCCTGTTTCATTTCAAATCTGAAGTTTAAGCTCAAACACAATGCCGTTCACTTAAGCGGCGAACCCTACGATATGTTGTGGGGCAGCGTGAGCGACGGGGTCCATATTGTGGTCTCGGTCCTTAACCGAACGGCATTGAGCTTAAACATCACTCGGCGTGCAATTCGGGGGGCATGATGCGCGACCGGGGGGATGGCGCGATTCGGGACTTAGGCTTGGGGCGCGATTCGGGGGCATGCGCGTGACGGCGCGATTTGGGGATCCGCGCGCGCCTTGGGGCTTGGACTTGGCGCCTTGAGGCTTGCGCGAGGGCTCCGGGTTCGGTGTTGGCGCGAGGTTTTGCGGCGGGTTTGCAGGGCGGCGGTTGCTTGCCAGAGATGCGGCGCGGAGTTCGCGCAGTCGCGATGGGCCCACGCCCCCCCTCTGGCACGAAACGTAGGGGCGATTGGAGGGGGTGGCGGTGGGTGCGGGCGGGTGATAGGAGGGCTTGCTTGCTCGAAACTGGCGCTGAAGAGCTCGATTGCCTCACCTGCTCCGCGTGCTGTCGGGGGCATGCGGGCGTGATCTTGGTCAGCGCTGAGGACCTCGTGCGCTTCCGGAACGCGGGGCGGCCGGAGCTTGCTGAGCGCATCGTGCCCGGGCACTTCAGTGAAGAGGCGATGGAGACTCGTGCCGATGGCGCGTGCGTGCACTTGGGGCGGCCGGGGCTTCCACACCATTGCTCGGTCTACGAGATCCGCCCCAATATTTGCGGTGAATTCGAGCGCGGCAGCTGGCAATGTTTGGAGGCGCGGCGTTTTGCGGCGCGCGCCGCAGCGAGCCCGGCGTGACGCGCCGCCGATCGAGTTACGGCCCGCCGTAGAGGCCGGCGAGGGTCGTGTACGCTTTGCGCGGATTGCGCAGCACGTCGGCGATGCCCCACCACTCTTCGTTCGCGAAGCCGTCCGGGTAGATGGCGTTGGCGAAGCCGCCATTGTCGTGCGTGCTCGGGCTCGCGCCCTTGCTCGTGTCCTTCCACCACTCGTCACTGAGCGTGTAGATCGTGCCGCCGATCGACGGGTGCGTCGCGTCATTCACGGTCGCGCTGTAGTGTTGCATGACCTGAGTGGTCAGCGTGTTCGTGGCGGTCGACTGGCTGTCCTGATCTTCAACCATGGTGGTGTTGTTGAAGGCGTCGGCGCCGTATTCCCCAACCATCATCGGCTTGGTGCTCAGTTTGCCCCACGACGTGAAGCGCGAAGTGAGGTCGAGATTGGGATACAGATTGATCGACCAGATATCAGCACCGGTGACAGCACTGTACGTGCTCGCTGGCGGTATCTCGCCGTGGCTG
>DATHOI010000041.1:0-9192 GCA_035485095.1 Polyangiaceae bacterium
TGCCCCCTAGTGTTGAGAGTCGAAGGAAGGTCACCATGGCCAATTCTGCAACCTGCCACCCGATCCCAGAACGAGCGCCTGCAAGCTCGCCAGCCAATGACGCCGTCGCCAATGACTCGTGCCATGGCTGGTGGCTCACCCAATCGGGGGAGCTCGCGTTGTCCCTGCTCGAGATCGCGCGCCATGAGCGCCCGAGCCCAGAAGCGCGTCTGAAAATCCTGAAGGCGTGCGGTATCCGCTGAGCGTCGCCCGCTAAGTACTTCGCTATCCTGCGGCTACGGCGGCGCGAGCCCGCTGCGCTCTTGCGCAGTCTTTGTGCTGGGAAACGAGCTGTTATTCTGTCGACATGGCGGACCATACGTCGACAATGCTGGCGGCCAACCTGCGCCGGCTCCGCGAGCGGCGAAAGCTCACGCAGCAGGACCTCGCCGAGCGGTCCGGCGTGCCGCGGCCGACCTTGGCGCATTTGGAGTCGGGGGACGCGAATCCGACGCTGAGCGTGCTGGTGCGCGTGGCAGAGGCGCTCGGCACGAGCATCGAAGAGCTGATCGGCCGGGTCGAGGCGGCGGTCACGGTTCACGAGGCGCGTGCGCTCGGGGAACAGCGTCGCGGTAAAGCGCGGCTCGTCGATCTGGCACCAGGTGCATTTGCTGGTCTGCTCTTTCAGCGCGTCGAGCTGCCAGCGGGCGCGCGCTTCGATGCCGCGCCCGAGGCGCGCACTGGGCGCTGTTTCGTGACGCTGGAGGCCGGCGAGCTCACCCTCGAGGCTGGCGGCGAAACACACCGCCTCGGACGCGGTGACGTGGCGGCCGTCTTGCGCGAAGTCGGGCATCGTTGCATCAACACGGGACGCGCGCACGTCGTGCTGTACAGCGTCACCGAGGGCTCGGCGGCCGGCTAAAAGTGTCGGAACGCCGCGATTAAGGCGGCCGAACGCCGCAATTCATTGCGCGGCCCCGGGTTCCGGGCTACCGGTGCGCCGCCAATGTCCGCAGAGAAGCTTCGAAACATCGCCATTATCGCGCACGTCGATCACGGCAAAACCACTCTCGTCGACGCGATGCTGCGTCAAACCGGCGTGTTCCGCGCGAATGAGGCGGTCACCGAGCGCGTCATGGACTCGAATGATCTCGAGCGTGAGCGCGGTATCACGATTTTGGCGAAGCACTGCAGCGTCAAATACAAAGACTACACCATCAACATCATCGACACGCCCGGCCACGCCGACTTCGGCGGTGAGGTCGAGCGCACGTTGAAGATGGCGGACGGCGTGCTCCTCTTGGTGGACGCGGCCGAAGGCCCGCTGCCGCAGACGCGCTTCGTGCTCTCGAAGGCCCTCGAGCTCGGGATGACGGTGATCGTGGTGATCAACAAGATCGATCGCCAAGACGCTCGCCCGGACGACGTGCTCAATGAAGTGTTCGACTTGTTCTGCGAGCTCGAAGCGAGCGACGAGCAGACCGAGTTCCCCACGCTGTACGCCATCGGCAAAGAGGGCATGGCCAAGCGCGAGCTCGCCGACACCTCGACCAACCTCGAGCCGCTGATGGAGACCATCGTGAAGCACGTGCGTGCGCCGAAGGTCGATGAAAATGGCCCCCTGCAGGCGCTCGTGCACAACACCGAGCACGACGACTACGTCGGACGTCTGGCCATCATCCGCATCAACCGCGGGAAAATCGCGGTCAATCAGACGGTCGCGCTGATCGGCGAGAAGAGCACCTCGAACGTGCGCATCAGCGCCATTTTCAGCTTCGAGGGCACGAAGCGCGTCAAGGTCGACTCGGCCGAGGCCGGCGACATCGTGGCGCTCTCGGGCATGGAAGACGTGCAGATCGGCGACACCATCAGCGCCGTCGACAAGCAAGAAGCGTTGCCTCGCATCACGGTGGAAGAGCCGACCATCAAGGTCAGCTTCATGGTCAACACTTCGCCGTTCGCTGGAAAGTCCGGCAAATGGGTGACGTCGCGCCACGTGCGCGAGCGCCTCTTCAAAGAGGCCATGAAAAACCTGGCCCTGCGCGTCGAGGAAACCGACGAGCCGGACACGTTCCTGGTTTACGGCCGCGGTGAGCTGATGCTCGCCATCTTGGCCGAGACGATGCGCCGCGAAGGCTACGAGTTCTCGCTCGGCATGCCCGAGGTGGTCGTGAAGGACATCGACGGCGTCAAGTCGGAGCCCGTCGAACTCGTGATCATCGACGTGCCCGATCAATACGTCGGTGCCGTCACCACGCGCCTCGGTGAGCGCCGCGGCCAGATGATGAAGATGGCAAACCTCGGCTTTGGCCGCGCGCGCATGGAGTTCAAAGTTCCGTCGCGCGGCTTGATCGGTTTCCGCTCGGCATTCCTCACGGAAACGCGCGGCACCGGCCTACTGAACTCGCTGTTCGGTGGCTGGCAGCCGTACGGCGGTCCGATGCTGCGTCGCTCGAACGGCGCCATCGTCTCTGATCGCCAGGGCACGGCGACTCCGTATGCGCTCTTTCACATCCAGCCGCGCGGCACGTTGCTCATCGCCGCCAGCACCGCGGTGTACGAAGGCATGATCATCGGCGAGCACAACCGCGACAACGATCTCGACGTGAACTGCGTGCGGGAGAAGAAGCTCACCAACATCCGCGCCGCGGGCAAGGACGAGAACGTCGTGCTGATTCCGCCGCGCACGTTGTCGATCGACGCTGCGCTCGAGTTCATCGACCGCGACGAGCTCGTCGAAGTCACGCCCGACCAAATCCGCCTGCGTAAGCGCGTGCTCGACACCAACAAGCGCCCGCGCCGCGACGGCGACAAGAAAGCCGAAAAAGAGAAGGACTGAGCTCGAGCAGCTCCAAACTGGGCTGCTCCCCGTTCTTCACGTCACAGCGCGGCCGGCGTGCTCGCCCGCAAGCGGGACTCCGCGCGCCGGGGCCCTCAAGCCCGGTCGCCGGGCGAGGGCCCACCGCCCGCTCGACCGCGAATTACTTGCACTCGCCCGCGATGCATTGCGTCGCAGGCAGGAAGAGCCCGGGGCAGGGCAATATGGGGAACGTGCAACCTGTGCAGTGCGCGGCCGCGAAGGCCGCTAATTGGGCAGTGATGGCCGGGCTCGCCGCGCTGCTCGCGACAGAGATCGAGCAACCGTTCCCGCAGTCGGACGTTGGCAGGTACTGGCAATCCGTGCCGACGACGCATGACTCGTTGCTGCTCTCAGCAAGTAGGCTCGTGACCAACGCGGCGTAGTCCTCCTTCGCTTGCTCGCAGCTCCCGCCAATCCCGCCAGTCGAAGCGCCGCCGTTCGCTGCGCCGCCATTGGCTGCTCCGCTGACTCCGACGGAGCCGCCTGCCCCGCCGCTGCCCACGCTCGCTCCGCCGCTCCCTGCGGACTGCGTGTTGCCTCCCGCGGCGGTCGCGCCACCCGTTGCGACGGCATTCTCGCTTGCTGAGCCGCCGCACGCTACCGCGCACGCCGCGCTCAACACGAGCGCCATGAGTCTGCGTTCGAGACCGAAAGCGTTTGCCATCTTCCGTCGCATTGCAACGCGCGTACCATGGCGCGTGCGCGGACTCAGCCCCGAATTAGCCGATTTTGAGCCAATTTGAGCCATCCCAGACTGCCGCGCGAGTCATGGTCACCGTTTTCGAGACGCTCGCGACGCCGAAGGCTGTGCCGGCCGCCGTCGTGCTCGGTGACCATCAACCCCCGCTCGTTTGGCGCCGCGTTCCTCTGAGTGTCCCGACGGATTGCTGCACGGGGCTCTTTTGGGGCAACTCAGCCGCTTCGTCAGCCGAAGAGGCGCACATGCGATGCAACGTCTTTTGCAGTCTTGGCGTGCTGTCCGCGGTCGGCGCGCTCGTTGCGGCAGCAGGCTGCTCGAGCAGCACTGATTCTTGTCGCCAGGCGCCGGCCTGCGCGGGCGCTGACGCGGTGAACGCTGCTCGAGCGGGGGCGGCGGGCGAAGCGGACGCGACCGATCCCGCTGCCGTCGTCACAGCCGGCAGTGACGCGGGCGCAGCGGGCGCGGAAGCGTGCCAGCGCGCCGCCGATTGCGATGATGGCCTCGCCTGCAACGGAGTCGAGAGCTGTCAGCAAGGGCAATGCGCGCGCGGCGCGCCGCCGCCCACGTCTGACAACGGGATCTCCTGCACTGAGACCAACGCGGGCGCACCCCGCACTTACCCGGCGAATTTAGGGTCCTGGTTGGTCTACACCGCAGACGAAGATATTCCCGGCTCGGACGAGCTCTATGCCGTGAGGGAAGGCCTGATCGGCACCCAAGCGCCGGTCAAGCTGAACCCGACGCTCTCGCCCGCCCACGGCGAGTCGATCGGCTTGTCCGGCACTTGGTCCGCCGATCGCGCGTGGTTCGCGTTCTCGATCGAAACACCGGCCACCTCGCGACAATTCGTGCAGCACTTTGGCCCCGGATTGCCCGACGCGCCCGTCGAAGTCGCCGCCAGTGTGTCGGGCAAAAGTTACGCCCTTTGGTCACCCACGGGCGACGACCTCTTGATCGCGCCCTCGGGTGCAGCGTCGGATGTCTACGTCGTCCGGCTCGATCGCGGCGTATTCAGCGCACCGCGGAAGCTCAACCTCGATGGGCAGGCCGTGACTGCTGCCGCCTGGGTCGAGCAAGGCCAGGCGGTCGTCTTCACGACGACGGATGGCCATGAATACGCGATCACCTTGGACGGCCCTCAGCCAAGCACTCCGGTGGTTTTCGGCGGCGTCGACGGGGCACAGTTTGCGGACGTGTCCCCCGATGGCAATTGGATCATGCTCCTGACGTCCGCAAACGGAATGGCCGGGTACTCGCTGGTGCGGGCGCAGCCGGGTTCGGTGGCCCAGCCGCTCAATCACCCCGGCATCGACAGCCGCGACATCGCGTTTCGTTGGTCGCCGGACAGTCACTACCTCGCCTACAGCGCGAGCGAGCAGGTGCAAGGTCAGAGCGAGGTCTCTGTGCTCGACCTGCGCAACGCGCTGAGCCGCACGACCGTCGAGCAGGGGCAGGGGCTCTCGCCGGACTCGAGCCTCGGTGACTGGACCGCTGATTCCAAGAACCTCTTGTTCTATGGAGTCGATAGCGCCGACTCCCAGCTGAAGACCGTTCAGGTGTGGAACGCTGCGTTGGCGCAGGCCGCTTCAACGCCCTACGAGATTGGGCTTCGCGATCGAGAGCTCGGCTTCGACGTCAAGCGCTCGTGGGTGCTCTTCGGGACGCAGCGCGTTCCGACGGATCCGACGCAGCTCACCGCGTTGGATCTGACTCAGAGCTACGGCGATAGCCCGCTCGACGCGTCGCGCTACGACGGATCTGGCATTGTAGCCGCGCCACAGGGCCTGACCTACGCCGAGCTGGGTGTCGCCGCAGACGACTCTGCGCTGCTCTTGTGCACCTCGGTCGACGACAACACCAATGACGACTACGACATGTACTACTTGGACCTGCGCAACTCGCCCGGCCTCTATCCACCGGTTCGCGTGCCCGGGGTTGGCCCGTCCTCGGAATGTTATGCGGCGTTTGCGCCGGACGCGAAGGGCTTCGTCTACTACCGCACCGCGCCGGACGGCGCGAAGACGCTGTATTGGGTCGACGCGAGCAAGCAAATTCTGGGCGCCCCCGTGGCTATCACCGGAGCTGGCCGCGCGCGCACGTACGTTTGGCAACCCCGTTGAGGCGCGAGGCTAGAGCGAGAGCTCGTTCTCCGCGAACGCCGCGTATTGTTCAGCCTCGCGAGCTTCCCGTGCTCGCTCGCTCAGCGCCTTGGACAGCTCTTCGGCCACCCGCACGAGCAACGTGAGCGTGGTGGTTTTGTCGAGCGCCGAGATGCACACGGCGCCAAGCTCTGCTTCGAACCCCGCGCGCTCTTCGGCGGGCACGCGATCCATCTTGTTGTACACGCGCAGACGCGCGGTGCGTTCGAGATCGAGGCCGGTCAGGATCTTCGAGGTGGTGGCCAGGTGTTCCTCTTGTTCCGGGTCGGACGCGTCGACCACTTCCAAGATCAGATCGGCTTCGCTCGCTTCCTCGAAGGTAGCGCGGAACGCGGCAAATAGATCTTTGGGCATTTCACGGATGAACCCCACGGTGTCCGTGAGCACGACGTGTTTGCCGTCCGGCAGCATGAGCTTGCGCGCGCGCGTGTCGAGCGTCGCGAACAGTTTGTCTTCGGCGAGCACGCCAGCGTCGGTCAGCGTGTTGAGCAGGGTGCTCTTGCCGGCGTTGGTGTAGCCGACGATAGCCACGACGGGCACGTCGCTTTGCGCGCGCCGTCGGCGCCGCTCCGAGCGCTGCCGCTCGAGATTCTTCAGCTCTTTCTCCAGGCGGTTGATGCGATCACGCGCGCGGCGCCGTCCGATTTCGAGCGTGGTTTCACCGGGGCCGCGACCGCCGATGCCGCCGGTCAAGCGGCTCAGCGAGTCGTCCTTCGTGCCCAGGCGCGGGAGGGTGTATTTGAGCTGCGCGAGCTCGACCTGCAATTTGCCGTCTCGGGTTTCCGCGCGCTGCGCGAAAATGTCGAGGATCAGCTGCGAACGGTCGAGCACTTTCAGGTCGGTCTTGCCCGCGATGCCGTGGGCCTGCGCGGGGTTCAAATCACAGTCGAAAATCAGGGTTTCCGCGTCGAGATCGATGGCGCGCATCACGACGTCTTCCAACTTGCCGGCGCCGATCACGAACTTCGGATCGGGTTGGTCCCGCAGTTGGATGATGGTGTCGGCTACGTCGACACCGGCGGTGAGCGCCAAGCTGGTCAGCTCACTGAGCCGCGATTTGGCGCGCTGCATGCCGCCTTTCCGCTTGTCGCCGACGTGAATCAGGATGGCGCGCCCGTCTTTTGCAGCGACTGCGCGCGTGCGCTCGTGCTGCGCGAACTCGGCCTCGAGCGAGGCGATCAGCTCGGCGAAGTTCGGCTCTTGTTGGCCATAGGGCACGGGCCCGACGATCGAATACGGCGTGCCTTTGCCCTCGAACGTGGGCACGTTGTACGCGTAGCTCATGCGCTGCGGCTCGCTCGCTGGATTGAGCAAGATGGCCGAAACGAGATCGAGCCGCAAGCGCGTCAAGTCGACCAGGTCGTCCTTCGTGAGCGGCTCGTTGAAGAGGTGCGTGTGCACCAAGCGCAACGCGCGAAAACGCCCTTCTGCGGCGCGTAGCCGGCCGATGTCGGGTAGCATCAACCCCGTCGCGTGCCCGACCACGACGTAGTCGACCTGGCCCGAACGGTGCACCAAGGCTCCGACCTGCCGCCGCGACTCGCGTGAGGCATCTGCTAAGGAGCGCACTAACTCCGGAGTGGCAATACGGTCGCTCGGGACCCGCCGCCGATAGATGCGCTCGAGAGTTTTGATCGCGTTCGGCGAAAGCCCTGTGGTGTTTCCGTAAAGCTCAGGCATGCATGAAGGCGACCCGCGCCTGGGCTGAGGTTAACACGGTCCGAGTGACACGCACGCGCCAGTCCGGCCGCAGAACCGTGCCGAGGCCGCAGAAAATTCGCGGGCTGCGCGGCGTTGGGCGGCGTTGGGCGGCGAATTTTGCCAGCCGTTCAAAAAGGGAACGGGCATAGTACGCCGCGCATGGCGCTTTTGACCGAGCTTACCCCGGCTGCAGCGATCGCTCTTGTCGCGCAATTTGGTCTCGAATTGCGCGCGATCGAGCCACTCAGCGCTGGGTCGGTGAACTCGAACTTTCGTCTCACAGACGTGCACGGGCACGTCTTCTTTGCGCGCTTATACGAGGAACAGGACCACTCGGGTGCTGCGCGCGAGCACGCGCTGGTCGCCGCTCTGCATGCAGCGGGGGTGCCCGTCGTGCGTGCGCTACGCGGTGCGGACGGCAAATCTCTCGCGGATTTCCAGGGCAAGGCGTTCGCGGTGTTTCCGTGGGTGGCTGGCGAGATCTTGTGTCAAGGGCGGGTCACGAGCGAGGCTTGTCGCAAGCTCGGTGCAGCGCTGGCGCGAGTGCACCTGAGCTCCTCCAGCGCGCCGGCGTTGCCCGAGGGTCGGTTTCGCATTCCGGATCTGCGCGAGCGTCTGGTGCGGGTTTCGGCAGCGGGCCGCAGCACGCTCTTGCCGGCGGTCGCGGAGATCCGCGAACGCCTCGACCACTACGAAGCGATTCGCGACAAAGGTCTGGAGCTCGGCATTTGCCACGGCGACCTGTTTCGCGACAACGTGCTCTGGCAAGGTGGGGAAGTCTCGGCGCTGCTCGACTTCGAGAGCGCGTGCTCCAACAATTTTGCCTATGACCTAATGGTCACAGTCCTAGCCTGGTGTTACGGCTCGGCGTTCGAGCTAGCGCTCGTGCGTGGCCTTTTTGACGGCTATCGCAGCGTCCGCCCGCTCCCCGCGCGCGAAGTCTGCGCGCTCGCCACTGAAGGTGCGATTGGCTGCTTGCGCTTCGCGACGACGCGCCTTACGGATTTCTCTCTGCGCGTGCCCGACGGCGCGACCCCGGTGCGTGACTATCGGCGTTTTCTGGAGCGGATGCGCGCGATCGAAGCTGGCGCGTTGAATGATTGCTTCGCATCATTGGACGGTTAGAGATGACCGAAATCCCTGGCCCGCGCGGTCCCATTGCTGTCACTCGCGACGCCCTCGGTTACCCGGCGATTCGCGCGCGGGACTTGGCGGACGGCACGTACGCGCTCGGCTACATGCACGCGCGCGATCGCTTGGTGCAGATCACGCTGACCGGTCTGGCTGCACGCGGTGAGCTGATGAGTGTGCTGGGTGACGTGCCGATCGCGCGCTTGGTCGACAACAGTACGCGCGCGCTCGCGCTCGCGCGCGGCCTCTCCGAGCAAGTGGCTCGCTGCAATGCCGAGAGTCAGAGCTTGCTCAGGGCCTACGCCGCGGGCTTCAATGCGGGCGCACGTGCCCGCGGCTTTCCCTGGCTGCTGCGCTTGCTCGGTCTCAAACCGACCGAGTTCAGCGCGGAAAATGTGCTCGAAATATACCGCTTCATCACTTACTTCGGGCTCACCAGCATCGCTGTGTCAACGGAGCTCGTGATCGCGGAGCTGGCCACGCTCGGCGCGCCGCGGCGCGTTTTCGAGCGGCTGCTCGGCCCCGCTGGGAAAATGCTGGAGCTCGATGCCCTGCGCAGCTTGCGCATCCCGAAGTCACTGTCGTTCTTCGATGCCGCGCTGCACGGCTCGCCGCGGGCGGGCTCGAACGCATTCGCGGTCGCTGCCCAGCGCTCGCGCACG
>DATHOI010000042.1:0-6462 GCA_035485095.1 Polyangiaceae bacterium
CGCTTGGCAGATCGTTCCGCATTGAGCACTCAAGACCTCCTGCGCGCTCGTCGCGTTGAGCACCTCGGCGATGACGCTCAAGTAGCGCGCAGAGCTGAATTCGAATCGCTTCTCGAGCCGCAAGTCCAGGCGGAAGAACGCGGGCCCACGCACCGTGCTCGAAAAGTGCGGCGCGCCGTCGTTGAGCAAAAGCGCAGGGATACCGCTATAATAAACGGCGCGCGCGCCACCACGCACGCCCCAGCCGAAGTCAGCCGTGAGCGCAGCCTGCACCACGTGCGGACGATCGTAACCGGAGACCGACGCGAGCGCGCCATGATTGCGTTCGGAGTGAGACAGCGTGTACGCAAAAAAACCGCCTAGGTGCCGAGTCAGTGGCCGACTGATTCGAGCTTCGATGCCCTCGCTTTGAATCGTGACGCGATCGTTGAGGGCGTTGCGATCGATCGAGAAATCACGCTGAGTGCCGACGGGATCGACGACGTCGAAGAACGCCGTGCGAAACACGGTCGCCGAAAGCGTCAGGTCGCCCCCCGGCCGGTAACGCACGCCCGAGTCGAACACCACGCCGCTCTCCAGCCCCCCTTGCAGCGTGCCGACCGACGCAGCGGGCACACCGGGCAGGAAATTCGGTCTTTGATGGGACAGCCCAATGCTCTGTTCGACTACGATTTGCCGCGAGAGTTGAAACTCACTGGCAAAGCGCGGATCGATCGCGCCCTTTACGAGCCCCTGAACTGCGTACAGATCGGCGCGAACGCCCGGAACGAAGCGAACTCGGCGATCGGGTTGGAGACGGAGCCCCACGTATGCACCGCCCGTACCGTCGTCGCGCGAAGGAAACAGCGCCGTCAGGTCCGAGTAGTCGGCGCGCTCCGTGGAAGCGGCTAGATGGAACGCTTCGAGGCGCGCGTCTCCGCCTGCGTCGAGTCCGACTGCCGCGCTGAATTCGTGATGCGCGTCGAGCCGTACGCGCACGGACTCGTCACGCACCGACCCGCTCCCATCTTCATCACCCGTGCGATCGAAGCCGAGGGTCACGGCGGCACGCAATTGCGTCCGGTCGTCGGGTACCCAATCATAGCGCACGTCAAAGCGATGAAATTGCGTTTGGCCGCCGATTTGGCCATCTAGGCTAGTATCACCCGACTCGAAGAGATCGAAGGCGCCGAACGCGAACACGCTCAACGTGCTGCTTGGGCTCAGCCGATAGGCGTCCAGCGTTTGGTAGTCCCAGTACTGCAGCTTGGTATTGCTGAGCAACGACAGCACGAGCCCAGTGTAGGAGTAGCGACCCGCTACGAGCGCGCTGCCGCGACCGTCGGCGAAGGGCGCTTCTATCAACGCGCCGGCGTCGATGATGCGCACGCTCGCCTCGCCGTCGAGCTCGTAACGTGGCGCGCGCGTTTCAGTCGCGATGATCGCGCCCGCGTAGCGGCCGTAGCCGACCGGCGCCGCGCCCTTGTACAGGTCGACGCGATCGAACAAGCCCGGATGAATCACCGACGGACCGAAGAAGGCGTGATAGAGCAGTGGTACTTCGATGCCGTCGATGAAAATTCCAACGCTTGCGGGCGGCGCGCCGCGCACGAAGAAATAGGGCAACCCCGACACGATGGGCGTAACGCCCGGCTCAGACTCGAGCGCGCGCAGCGGGTCGCCAAAGGCACCCGGTAACTCACGGGCCGAAGCGCGCGTGATGGGCTCAGCGCCCGGCGCGGCGCGCTGGCCTTGTACCGTAACCTCAACCGGCGCGGCGCTCGCGGCGGGCACGCCGTTCGAAGCCCCGTCCGGCGCTGGCAACGGCGCCACATACGCTGAATCGGCTGGCGGAAGAGCGGCGGGCATACCCGGCGCGCGAGCTTACACAAGAACGCCACCGGCAGCCTTCGTGTCAACGCGGGCTTGCTCGACGCGGTTCGACCCCTCGCGCTAAGCTGCGCGCTCACATGGCAAGCAGCGTCCGGAAAGTACGCGCGAAATTGCGAGAGTTCGCGCTGAGTCTGCCCGAGTCCTCCGAAGATCTGCCCTGGGGCGAGCGCGTCACGAAGGTGAAGAAGAAGGTGTTCGTCTTCTTGGGCCGAGACATGGACGCGCATTTTGGGCTTGGCGTGAAGTTGACGAAGTCGAACAAGAGCGCGCTCGCGCTGGAAGCGACGGCGCCGATGGGTTACGGGCTCGGTAAGAGCGGTTGGGTGAGCGCGCGCTTCGAAGCAGGTGCGACGCCTACGTTCGACCTGTTGCGTGATTGGGTGTTGGAGAGCTACTGCGCGGTTGCACCGAAGTCGCTCGCGGCGCGTGTACGCGAGGACGAGTCGACCGCACCGACAGCGCGGTCAAAAGCGAAGAGCACCCAGGAGAAGCGCAGCAAACGCGTTCGAAAAGTGTCAGCGCGGGTCGGAGCCAAATCGAAACCCGCGCCACGGCGGGTGAGCGCCACGAAGCGCACACCGAAGCCGTAGCCCCCGAGCTACCCCGCTTTTCCCCGGCATATTCTGCGATTCTGCGCGACCGTTCCCGCACCGGCGAGAGCTCTGGGGCGCGAGCTCGCCGTAGAATCGCCGAAACCTTCACGCAGCCTACGTCCCGGAAACGCGCTAGGTTACCGGGCATGAACGGTTACCGCAGTCGGACTTCTACCCAAGGTCGAAATATGGCCGGCGCACGCTCTTTGTGGCGCGCCACGGGCATGAAGGACGCGGATTTCGAAAAACCCATCGTCGCTATCGCCAACAGCTTCACGCAGTTCGTGCCCGGACACGTGCATTTGCACGACGTAGGTCAGCGCGTCAAAAAGGTGATCGACGCAGCAGGCGGGTGGGGTGTCGAGTTCAACACCATCGCCGTCGATGACGGCATCGCCATGGGCCACGGCGGCATGCTCTATTCTCTGCCCAGCCGTGATCTGATCGCCGACAGCGTGGAGTACATGGTCAACGCGCACTGCGCGGATGCCCTCGTGTGCATCTCCAACTGCGACAAGATCACGCCCGGCATGCTGCTCGCCGCCGTGCGCTTGAACGTGCCGACCATCTTCGTCTCGGGCGGCCCGATGGAAGCCGGCAAGATCGTCGGCAGCCATGATCGCGATGGTAAACCGCTGATCCGAAAGTTGGATTTGATTGATTCGATGATCGCTTCGAGCGACGCGAGCGTCAGCGACGCCGAGCTGAAGGAGATGGAGCGCTCGGCGTGTCCGACTTGCGGTTCGTGCTCGGGCATGTTCACCGCGAACAGCATGAACTGCCTGAACGAGGCGCTGGGTTTGGCACTGCCGGGCAACGGCACTCTGCTCGCCACGCACGCCCGACGCTGGGAGCTGTTCGCCTCCGCCGGTGAGCGCATCGTGGAGCTGGCCAATCGCTACTATTTGAAGGGTGATTCATCGGTTTTGCCGCGCAGCATCGCCACGTTCGAGGCGTTCGAAAACGCGATGACGCTCGACATCGCCATGGGCGGGTCGACCAACACCGTGCTGCACATCTTGGCCATCGCCGAGGAAGCTGGCGTCAATTTCAAGATGTCGGACATCGACGCGCTGTCGCGCAAGACGCCGAGTATCTGCAAAGTGGCGCCGTCCTCTCACTATCACGTGGAAGACGTGCATCGTGCCGGCGGCATCTTCACGATTTTGGGCGAGCTCGACCGCGCGGGCTTGATTCACCGCAACGTGCACACCGTGCACGAAGCAACACTCGGTGCGGCGATCGACCTGAACGACGTGCGCCGACCGAGCGCAACGCCGGCCGCCAAGCAACGCGGGCTCGCCGCACCGGGCGGCGTGCCGACACAGGTAGCGTTCTCGCAAGACAAGCATTTCGCCGACCTGGACTCCGATCAGGAAAAGGGCTGCATTCGCGACGTTCCTCACGCGTACACGACTGAAGGCGGCCTCGCCGTGCTGCACGGCAACATCGCGCTGGACGGCTGCATCGTGAAGACCGCTGGGGTGGATGAATCGGTGTGGAAGTTCGAGGGTCCCGCGCGCATCTTCCAATCACAAGACGCCGCGTGCGACGCAATTTTGGCCGACCAGATCAAAGCGGGAGACATCGTCGTCATCGTGTACGAGGGACCAAAGGGCGGCCCAGGCATGCAGGAGATGCTCTACCCGACCTCGTTCTTGAAGGGCAAAGGCCTGGGCAAGGCGTGCGCGCTGATCACGGACGGGCGCTTCAGCGGTGGCACCTCGGGTTTGAGCATCGGACACGTGTCACCGGAGGCCGCAGAAGGCGGCGCCATCGCCTTGATCGAAGAAGGCGATCGCATCTTGATTGATATCCCGAAACGCCGCATCGACGTGTTGGTCGACGATCACACGCTCGCTAAGCGGCGTGAAGCGCTGGAAGCGCGCGGGCGCGACGCCTACCGTCCGAACCGCGATCGCTTCGTCTCGACCGCGCTACAGGCCTACGCGCTCATGACGACGAGCGCAGCTCGAGGCGCGGTGCGCGACCTGTCGCAACTCACACACGCCACCCCGAAGACGTCGCGATGACGACGCGCGTGCTCCTCGTCAGGCACGGCGCGACCGTGCTCAGTGCCGAAGATCGCTTCGCCGGCGCGACCGACGTGGAGCTTTCGGAGGAAGGTCGCCATCAAGCGCGCTGCTTGGGCGAGCGCCTCGCCGACGCCGAGCTCGCCGCGGTCTATGCCAGCCCGATGCGGCGCACGATAGAAACCGCAAAGCTCGTCATGGGCGCGCACCCGCTCGAGCTCGAGACCGACGAGGGCCTCCGAGAAATCAATCACGGGCGCTGGGAGCAGCTCACGAGGCGCGAAGTCGAGGTGCGCTTTCCGGAAGAGTACGAGAATTGGGAGGCAGATCCCTTTACGTTCGCGCCGGAAGGCGGCGAGTCGGGTCTGTCCGTGATGGCGCGTGCGCTGCCGGTCTTGCGCCGCATCGTCGTCAAAAACAGCGGCAAAACCGTGGTCGTCGTCTCGCACAAGGCGACCATCCGACTGGTCCTGTGCAGCTTGCTGGGGATCGACGCTCGCGGCTATCGAGACCGTTTGGATCAGTCTCCGGCATGCCTGAATGCGCTCGACTTCAAGGACCCGGTGCGCGCGCGCCTGGTGGTCTACAACGACACTTCACACTACGCGGCTCGCCCCGCAAAGTCGCACTCTCGGCTGTCGAAGTGGTGGCAATAACGAGGCAGCTCGGCGCAGATTGCGTTTTGAACAATTTTTCCTTGTCCAAATCGAGCTGCGCCGGAGCGCTCCGTCCATCAATTTCTATGTGCTGTGCAATTTGGGCACACCGAGCCGCACGGCAGTTCACTTTCCGAGCAGCTACTTATCGAACTGAGCGTAAATCCGCGCGATATCGGGCGGATTCTCGAGCAGGCGTTTACGTCGTGTACGCGCTCACCCGATGCCGATCGCGGGCCGCAAGGCGCGAGGCCTACGGATCCCGACAGGCTCAAGCTCGATCGAGCGGCTGGGCCTCGCCCGCGATCGCGAGCGGCATAGCTCAGGAAATCGAGCAGATCACGAAAGGATCCGTTGTCGCGGGGGTAACTGTAGTGCAATCCTTATTGGATCAAGGTTCTGTCATCCGTGGCTATCAGCGAACCATCCCCCGCACCGACTCAAGACGATCCAGTGAGCGAGCAGCGTATCGTCGGCGATCCCGTCGGCGTGAAGCTGCGTTACCGCCAATGCTTGATCACTCTTCGAGCTGGCAAGTTGTACTTGGGGCGCAGCCCCGAGTGTGAGCTGGCCATCAGTGATCCAGCCGTCTCCAGGCGCCACGCCAGGCTGTGGGTCAGCCCCGCGCAGATCGTGATCGAGGACCTCGGTAGCCAAAACGGAGTGTACGTCAATGGCACTCGCATTCAGGGTCCCTGCGAGCTGCGCCCGGGCGACCGACTTCGCATCTGTACTCACGAGCTCGAGTTGGTGGACACGCAAATCGAAGCGCCGCCCGAACCGAACCTGTATCGCATCACGGCCGACACCTTCAGCGGCGCAGACAAGACCACTCTGGTCGAAGAGCTTCACACCGGCACGAGCCGGCCGCCAGCGGCACAGCGCATGAGCATGCGGGTCGACGTGCCCACGCCACGGCCGAGCACTACTCCACCGGGCAGTGACTCATTGGCCAAAGCCGTCGTGGTGCTCGACGAAGCGCTCAACGCGGGTGATCTCTCGGAGGCCGAGCGGCGTCTCGGACCGATCCTCATGCGCGTGCACGAGCTACTGTTGGAGGAGCACCCGAGCGGTCTCGAGCTGGCCGAGCACGTGGTGGTGTCCGCAGCGCGCCTTGCGGGCGAAACACGTAACGCTGCCTTCATGAATTACGCGGTGACGCTGTATCAGCTCCTCAATCGCCCGCTCCCCGAGCCGGCGGTCAACGTCATCCACGTGCTGGTCCAAGGTGGCCTCTATCCAAACATGCTGGCGCTCGAAAGCTACGTGGCGAAAATCGCGGCTCACGCCGAGCGCTTCGACGAGACC
>DATHOI010000043.1:0-3008 GCA_035485095.1 Polyangiaceae bacterium
TGTAGTCTCCTCGCCGATCGGGATACGGGTTGATTTCAACCTCGAAGTGGCGCGCGCGGTACAGCGGCGACTGCATACCCAACAGCTCCGCCTGAACTTCGCTCCATTTGCGGACCGTCCGGCGCTCGCGCAACCGATACGCGGAGCGCACTCGCATCGTGACAGAGTAGATCACGCCCATGCAGCCAAGCGAGACAATCGCGGCGCGGAAGCGGCGGTCGCACTGCACGAGCTTGCGCGACGTACCGTAGAATTTGCAAAACTTTTCGGGGTCGGTGAGGCCGTCGCTCGGCTCGATGTGGAGAATTCTGCCATCCAGAGTGACGAGGTCGAGCGCGCACACGCCGTCGGCTAGGGGCGGTAAGCCAACGCCGGTGCCGTGCGTAGAAGTCGAGATGGCGCCGATCATTGTTTGGCCGTCGTAGCCGCCGAGATTCTCGAAGGCGAGCCCAGCGCAGGCGAGTGAAGCGTTCAGGTGCCGAATACGCGCGCCGCACACGATACGCACGAGCGGAGCTGGCGGTGGATAAACCGGGCGCGGCTTCCATAGCTGTTCCTCCAGCGGCAAGAGCACCGCGCCGTCGCAGCCCAGCAAGCCCGTGACTTCAAGCAGGGTGTCGTCGGCCTGGAGAATGTCGGAAAACGAGAGTCCCGTGGCGACCGCGCGCAAGCGTTCCCCACTCTGAAACGCATCGCGTACGTATTCCTGCAACTGCTCCAAGGTGTGCGGGCGAAGCACCTGTCTTGCGTACACCTCTTGAGTGCCGCTCCAATTGACCCAGGGGCTCGAGGGCGTGCTGGTGATTGGAGGAGGGCGGAGCGCGCTCGTGCAGTCCATCACGGCACCTTCTCCGGCACGAAGTGCGTGATCGAGCCAATCGGATCCGAGAGCTCGTTGAGATCGATGCCGAAGGCCATGTGATACACCCCGGACCGGCGATCGGCTTCGTAGCCACCGGAAAGAGCCAGGTAGAATAATTTGCCGAGACCGAAGCTCGCGCCGGCTTCGAACTCGCTGGTGTTTGCGTGAGGTAAGTAACTCCAGCCCGTGAACACCGTCACCGGAACGAAGCCAGCGACCGCCGGCACGACGACGCACGACGCGCGCCCGCCGAGCCCGATATCACTGCCGGGATTCCGATAGTGATATTCGACTTTTGCATGCAGCCCGAGCGTGTCCCAAAGAAGAAATCCGGGGAGCAGCCCGGCTTCGAATTCATAGAGGGGCCCGGGGCGACCGCGCCCCCAGACCGCCGAATCCCCCCACTCGAGCGGCAGTGTGAAGTCACTCACGTGCGGCGGTGTGGGCACACTCTCGTGGTAAATCGATGCTTCGGCGGATGCAATGCGAGGCCAAGCGCACCCCAACCACACCCCGAGCAAGCCACACGAACGCAGTAAGAAACGCATGAATGAGCTCACTTCAGCTGCGCCGTGTTCCGCAATGCAATCTGCACGACCCTGAACGATTGCGCGAACGCACCATCGTTCGCGCAGGGCGCGATCACGACGCGCACCACCCATTCGTCGCTGCAGTACCAGAGTGCGGCGTCTGGAAGGACGGGCGGCGCGGACCCGACACAGGTGGGTTGAGTACCCGCCTGTCCACTGGACTCCTCCGTCTGCGTGCACTTCGAGCCAAAGAAGTCACGAGTAAAGCATTGATCGATTTCGAGCTTAGAAAAACAACCAGCGATAGGCGCGGGCGACGAGACCCGTACGGGCGTTGCGAGCTCGATCGGCTGACCGCAATGCAGCGGCTTGGAGATCCCAAAGCGCGTGCCGCGATCGTCTACCAGCACCACGGGACGGTTCGACAACAGCAGCGTTTGCAACGGTTCTGAAGCGCAGGCGATCGGCGCAAGGGCGGCCGAAGCGAAACTCAGCCACCAGAACCCGGAAATGAGAGCATGCTCCCTGGTCATTCGCAGTCGGTCCCGGATGTTACACGGCAGAATCTCGCGCCGGGAATAGTCATCTTGCCTGTCCACGATTCGCTCAGCGAAATTGAAAAGTCCGGTGCTCGGGTTCGAGCTCCTCTACACAGCACACGCGCTTGTCGACGCCGCGCACTCGCATTTCGACGGCAGAAGCGGTCTGTTCGAGCAGCAGGTAGTTGAACGGCCGGGGCCACGGCAAAGCCGAGTCGTCCTTGACTGCGCATTCGCGCCGCGTTTCCGGCCGCGGGCCACCCCCACCCGCGGAAACCACGAAATCCTTTGCTGGACGCGGGTCACCGGCATAGCGGACGAAGTGGTAGCGCTCGAAGCCGTGAGCGTGCGCGGAGATCAGCGCCAAGCCGCGACGGCTATCGAGCAATGCCCCCGCGAAGGCCCGTGCGTCCGCCTGATCTCCCGCGACCCAGGGGCTCTGCGTGTACGGGGATTGGTGGACGAACAAGATCGCGCCACGCTCCGTGCTCGACTCATCCACCACAGCCAGTTCTGCGCGCAGCCAGGTGAGCTGGGCTTGCCACTCCGGTTCACAGCCGGGCGGCACCGCGTGGCGCGGGATCGGCTCGCAGAGCTGATCCCGGTTGCCGTCGACCACAATCATACGCACGTTTCCCCAATCGAAGGCGTAGTGCGTCGCCGCTTCGAAGCTCGAGAAACGCCAGCGGATCTGCGCCCCAGATCCTTGCGAATAGTCGTGATTGCCCATCACCGGGAAGAACAGCCTTTCCGTCTCGGTTGGCCGCCCGGAATCTAGCGCAGGCTTTCGCAGCGGTTGCATCAAGGCGTCGAAGTGCGCCCAGGCCTCGTCCGAGCCGTCGAAGGCCATGTCGCCGAGCAACACGACGCCGCCAAACGCCTGCTGCTGCACGTCCCTCAATAGGAGGATTTGTTCGCGATCATTGAGCTCGCGCCCGAGCACTGTGTGCTCCAGAAAAGAAGTGCGCTGCACGTCTCCAATTACGACGATTCTCGCGCTCGACGGCAATGCCGTAGCACTGGGGTACGAGGCGAGCGGTGGGCGGTCCACGCCTAGCAGCGGGCTTCGTGGATATG
>DATHOI010000044.1:0-8679 GCA_035485095.1 Polyangiaceae bacterium
GGTTGTTTCCGGCGTTCCGAGACGAGCGCGTTCTGTATGCCGACGCAGGCCTACTGATCGTGAACAAGCCGCACGGCATCGTCGTGCACGGGGGTGACGTAGAGCTCGCGGCCGACCTCGTATCACGGCTGAAGCACGTGCGCCGGGCGCGCGGCGAGGCCGACTACCTCGGCGTTCATCAACGGCTGGATGTCGGCACGTCGGGTGTGCTCGCGTTCACCACTGACCCGAGCGTGAATGCGGTCGTCGCCGAGCAGATGGAAGCGCACGTGACCGAGCGCACGTACGTCGCGGTCGTGGCCGTGGCGTCGGGAAAATCTGCGCTGCGCGACGCGGGCTCGTTCGAACAACGACTCGAGACGGTGAAGGGCCGCACGCGCGTCGTGAACAGCGGCGGGCAGGCGGCGCTCACGCATTACCGCGTTTTGGAGCGCATTCGCGAGCGCGCGCTCGTGGAACTGCGACCGGAGACCGGGCGCACGCATCAGTTGCGCGTGCACTTGGCGCACGCCGGCGCGCCCATCTTGGGCGACACGGCGTATGGCGGCGCTCCCGCCGAGCGGATTTTTCTGCACGCGCGAGAGCTGGCCCTGAACACGCCGAAAGTACGCTGCACTGCGCCAGTGCCGGAGGCCTTCGCCGACGCGCTCGCCGCGCGCCAGCCCAGCCTCGGCTCGAGCGCGCGTGTGCGCGTGGCGCTCGCCGACGCGGGCTGCTTGCGCTGGCCGCTCGTCGAACGCAGCGAAGCGTTTCGGATCGTGAATGATCTCGCTGACGCTTTGCCCGGCGTGTGTATCGATCGCTACGGCGACTACGCGGTGCTCGCGCTTGCCAGCGACGAAGCCCACGCCCACGCCCAAGAAATCTCGGAAATGCTGGTCGAATTCGGCGCGCGCGGCGTGTACGTGAAGGCGCGCGCGCGCGCCGATTTACGACGCGAGGCGCACGCCGAGCTCGCTCCGAAGGAACCGAGCGCCGGACAGCCGGCGCCGGATGCGCTCATGGTGCGCGAGGGCGAAGCGCGCTTCCGGGTCACGCTGGGCGATGGGTTGTCGTGCGGCTTGTTCCTCGACCAACGCGACAATCGCGCGCGCGTGGCGGCCCTTGCCGGGGGGCGTCGCGTGCTCAATCTGTTCTCGTACACCTGCTCGTTCAGCGTGTATGCGGCGCTCGCTTCGGCCGAGCACGTGACGAGCGTAGATCTGTCGGGTCATGCGCTCGCGCGCGGGCGCGAGAATTTTAGCTTGAATGGTTTGGACCCGAGCGCGCATGCCTTCGTGCAGACCGACGCGCTCGAGTGGCTGGTGCGCGCCGCCAAGCGCGCCGAGAAATTCGGGGTCGTGATCTTGGACCCGCCGACCTTCTCAACGTCGGGCAAGGGCAAAACGTTCCGCGTCGCGGACGGTTATGAGCGCGCGCTCACGCTGGTCTTCGGAGTGCTCGAACCGAACGGGCGAGTGCTGGCGGTGACCAACCATCGCAAAACCTCCGTCGCCGCGTTTCGGAAGCTGGCTCACGACGCAGCGCGCGCGGCCGGTCGTGAAATCACTCAGCTCAAGGACCTGCCTTCGCCGCTCGACTGCCCGCCCGGACCGAGCGGCCCGTTTCCGGCCAAGAGCGTGCTAATCAGCGTCAGATGAGCGGCGGCAAAAACCCTTACGCCAAGCCTGACGCCAAAACCAAGGCCGCAAAGGCGCAGGGCTTTCCCGCGCGCAGCGTGTTCAAGCTGGAGGAGATCGATCGCCGCGTCCGGCTCTTGAAAGGTGGCCAAAAGGTGCTCGATTTGGGTGCCGCGCCGGGCTCTTGGTCGCTCTATGCGAGCCAAAAGGTGGGCGCGAGCGGGCGCGTGCTCGCGATCGACCTGCAGGACATCCGTCAGGGGTTCCCTCCGAACGTGAAGGTAACCCAAGGGGACGCATTGACGCTCGAGAACGCGTCCTTGTCCGAGTTCGCACCGTATGACGTCGTGCTCAGTGATATGGCTCCGAATACCTCCGGTTCGAAGGTTCGAGACCAAGCCTACAGCTTCGAATTGTGTATGCGCGCGCTGGACGTAGCCTATGCGCTAGGTAAACCTGGTTCGCACTTCGTCGCGAAAATATTCATGAGTGACGACTTCAAAGAGGCGCGCCGCGTCGCCGGTGAGCGCTACGACCGCTGTCAGGTGATAAGACCGGAGGGCACGCGTCAGCAGAGCTCGGAAGTGTTCATCGTTGGGCTCGGCTTGAAGAAGGTGCCTGTTACGCCATGATGAAAGCCCGAATTTTCGGCGCGTTCTCGTTTTTCTTGGCGCTCGGCTTGGCTCCGTCGCGCGCGCGCGCCTGCGGCGTTTCGGGGGTGGACGGCGTGTCGTCCTGTAGCTTGGCCGAGCACGACGAGGCGCTGCGGCCGCGCTGGGCCGTGAGCGCGAGCGGGCTCTATACCAACACGACCTTGCGCTTCAGCGGAGATTTGCACGCCGCGCAGACGCGCGAGGCAGGCCTCGCGGCGCTCGCTTACATGCCCACGCCCGTGCTGACGTTCCAAGTGGGCGCGGGCGCGACGTTCGGCGGCTCGCTCACCGCGCCGGACGGGCGTCACGATTTTTCACCGGGCCCGACCGCGTTCCTCGGTGCGTCGTGGCGCGTATTCGACGACCAAGAATTCTTGCTGCTCACGTCACTGCTGTCGTTCTCGGCCGCCGAGACGCAATTGCAAGGCCAGCCGAGCATCGGTTACGAGGCGTTCGATTTGCGACTCGGCGCGGAGTTTGGCACGACGCTGTTCGGCGTGCTGCGCCCGTATGTCCCGGTGCGCGTGTTCGGAGGCCCGGTGTACTGGAAGTATCAAGGCGAGTCCGTCACTGGCACGGACACGCACCACTACCAAGTTGGTCTCGGGCTCGGCGTGGCGATCTCGCGACGAATTGGCTTATTCGCGGAGGGAATTCCGCTCGGCGAACGCGCGCTCTCGCTCGGCGTCGCGGCCACACTTTAGAAGGCGTTCCGGCCCGTCAGCGCTTTGCCCAGCACCAGCGTGTGGATCTCGTGCGTGCCCTCATAGGTGTACACGCTCTCCAGGTTGAGCAGATGACGGATCGCCGGGTACTCGAGCAAGATGCCGTTGGCACCGAGCAGCGCGCGTGAACGCCGCGCGCAGTCGAGGGCGACGGCCACGTTATTGCGCTTGCACAACGACACCTGCTCTGGGGCGAGCTTGCCTTGCGTCTGCTTCAAGCGTCCGAAATGGTATGCGAGCAGCTCGCCCTTGACGATTTCGGATGCCATGTGCACGAGCTCTGCTTGTACGAGCTGCTTGTCGGAGATCGGCACGCCGAATTGCACGCGCTCGCCCGTGTAGGAGAGCGCCGAGTCGAAACAGGCCTTGGCGGCGCCGAGCGCACCCCAGGCGATGCCGAAACGCGCCTCGTTCAAACAGCGCAAGGGCGCGCCCAGGCCGCGTTTGCCGGCGAGCACGTTCTCTTTTGGCACGCGGCACTCGTCGAGCAGGATTTCTCCGGTTTCACTAGCGCGCAGGCTCATTTTCCCGGCGATGCGCGGCGTTTCGAAGCCCTTCATGCCGCGTTCGACCAGGAACCCCGTCACGGACTCGGCGCCGCCCTCGAGCTTCGCCCAAACCACGGCCACGTCGGCAAACGGCGCGTTGGTGATCCACATTTTGGTGCCCGACAGCACGTAGTCGGAGCCGTCACGGCGGGCGTGGGTTTTCATCGATGCCGGATCAGAGCCACTGTCGGGCTCGGTCAGGCCGAAGCAGCCGATACATTCTCCACGCGCCATGCGCGGCAAAAAGCGCTCCTTTTGCGCGTCGTCCCCGAACGCCGAGATCGCGTACATGGCGAGTGAGCCTTGTACGCTCACGAAGCTGCGCAGGCCGCTGTCACCGTATTCGAGCTCCTGCAGCACGAGGCCGTATTCGACCGGGCTCATGCCGGCGCAGCCGTGACCTTGAATGCTCGCGCCGAGCACGCCGAGTGCGGCAAGCTCGGGGATCAGGTCTCGCGGAAAGATTTCGTCTTCGAAGAGCTGGCCCGCGCGCGGCAAGTAGCGCTCGCGCACGAAGCGCCGCGTCGCTTGCAAGATGAGTTGCTCGTCCTCGCTCAGGTTCGTGCGAAGCGCACTGAGCGCTTCGAGTGCTTCTGCTGCCATCCACAAATATACCACGCGCCCGCCGTCCGCCCGCCCCCGTGAGTTCGCGTCCATCTAGGGCAATTTTTGGCTGGAAACTTGGCCCGCGTCGGCCCTCTTCGATAAGCCCGGAGCTGATGCCCAGCGCGCGTCTGCTCTCCCTCGCGGCTCTCGGCATGAGTGCGTTTTCGTCGTGCTCGGCCGGCGAATTGGCGCGCTTGACGCCCGGGCAGCGCTCGGAAATCGCGGCCTCGCCCGTCGCGACGCTCGACATTCCGGTGCCACCCCCGACCAGCCCGAGCCCCGACACGGCGCGTGCGCCTGCCGTCGTGCCGCCTGCAAAGCCCGAAGCAGCCCCGGCCGAGCCCGCTCACGGCGACGACGAGTCGAGCGATGACGACGATGAGCCGGGCCCCAGCTCGATGCGCGACCTCGAGCCGATCGTCGACCCCGCACATCTGCTGGTCGCGATTGCTCGCGAGACCTTGATTTACGAGCACCCGAGCTTCAAGGCGCATAAAATTGGCTACCTGCGGGCGGGCGCTCAGGTGCGGCGCGACGCCGAGCCAGCCGGACACGAGGGCTGCAAGCTCGGCTTCTATCACATCATGCCCGAGGGTTACGTGTGCGTGGGAGCGACCGCCACGCTCGACCCAAACCACCCTGTGGCGCAATTCTCGCGCGTGCGGCCGGATCGCAGCGCGGCGATGCCGTACCGCTACGGGCGTTCGCTCTATCCGACGCCGCCGTTTTACACGCGCCTGCCGAGCAAGACAGAGCAAGAACAACAAGAAGTCGAGCTCGCGCGGCATCTGGGTGCCAATACGGCGTACGCGTGGCGCGACGCGGCGACCGACCCGACGCCGCCATTTTTGGCCAGCGGCGGGCAAGCCCCGACTCCGTTCGGCTACGCGCATGAGGCGAACGAGCTCACGATTGGTCGCGCCGTGGCCGATAGCTCCTTCGCGCTGCTCGCAATTTACGATCAGGGTGGGCGGCGCTTCGGGCTGACGACGGACATGTCACTGTTGCCGCTCGACCGCATGAAACCGGTGGTGCCAAGCTCGTTTCACGGCATCGCGCTGACGGGTGGCGTTCATTTGCCGGTGGTGTTCGTGCGCGCACACAGCGCGTTTCTCTATTCCGGCAGCCCAACGAGCGGGCTTGTCATTTCGCGACCGCTCGGGTTTCGCGAAGCAATTCCGATCAGCGGCCGCGCGCAGACATCGGCGGGCTCGAGCTACCTCGAGACGACGACCGGCGATTGGCTCCGTGACGAGAACCTGGTTCGCGTGGAACGCATGACATCCAAGCCCGGCTGGGTGCGACCTGGCCGAACCTGGATTCACGTCTCGATCGTGAAGCAGACGATGGTCGCGTACGAGGGCGAAACCCCGGTATACGTGACACTGGTGTCGACGGGCGCGGATGGGCTCGGTGACCCGAAGACCACGCACTCGACCGTGCGCGGCGAATTTCTGATCCATACCAAGCACGTCACCGCGACGATGGACAGCGATGAGGTGGGTGACGAATTCGATCTGCGCGACGTGCCTTATGTTCAATACTTCAGTGACGGCTTCGCTTTTCACGCCGCGTACTGGCACGACACGTTTGGTACGCCGCACAGCCACGGCTGCGTCAACCTGTCCCCGATCGATTCGCGCTGGCTCTTTCACTGGACCGACCCGCCGGTGCCGCAAACCTGGCATGGCGCGATGAGCCTGCACGGCGGCACGCTCGTTTACATCAGTCCGTAGGGTTCGAAATGGACGACTCAGTCGAGCCGCAAGCGACGTGCAAAGTGGTTGATGGTCGCGCAATGCGGCGCGTCTCGGCAGAGCCTTCGGCGGCGAACCGCGAGCGCGCGAGCACGACGGGCGCGCCATAGCCCTGCCCCCTGGCACATTCGTCTGGCACAAAGCTTCTGACTGATCGCGCAGGTTTCTCGGTCCGTTCTCATGGCACGTCACTTGCTGAACCAGGCTCGTGCAAAAGCCCGTCGTTGCTCTCCTGACCCTGTTGCCTCTGGTGCTCCTCGCTGCCGCCGCGTGCGGGGGCTCGGCCTCCGACGACAGCAGCGTGAATCGCGCGAGCGGGGGTTCGGGCGGCGAAAGCCCCGTTGCTTGCAGCAATATCGCGTCCGTCGATGTTGCTGTGACTTTCAATCTGGCCTGCGCTCCGAATGACCTGACGACTGCGACGGTGTCGGGACCCTGCGCCGGCAGCACCGGCGGAGATCTGACCCAGTACGTTAAGGGCCGCGGCCAGCTCGTGTTCGTCAGCCCGAGCGAGGGCGTGTGCCACCTGAAACTGACCTTCGCGAGCGGCTTCAGCTACGGGGCCGACGTGACCTTCACCAGCATGAGCGACAGCTGCGGCAGAGCCACCGTTTCACCGACTCAGAGTACCTTTGCGGTCGATAATCCGAGTTCGACCTGTACGGATGGCGGAAGCGCGGCTGGCGCGGGCGGCTGACAGCGGTTCCGACGCGCCTGTATAAGCCCGATTTCGACTCCACCCTGCCGGGATCCCGAGCGGCCGCCGACTGCACGGCGGCACGTTGGTTTACTTCAGTCCGTAGGGTGGCGGGTCCTCGCGGTTGACGGCGGTCGCTCGTTGAGTGCCCCATCTCGGGCATGCCAGCCGACGCCGAGCCCCCGTTAGAGGAGATCGCCGAGCGCACGCTCGCGCACTACGAAGCCAACGCGGCGCCATTTTGGCAGGGCACGCGCGATCACGACGTGACCCAAAACTATCAAGCCTTGCTCGGTGCTTTGGGCTTTCGCGACTCGCTGCGGATCTTGGATTTCGGCTGCGGTCCGGGTCGGGACTTGATCGCCCTCCGTGCGCTCGGTCACCGGGTTACGGGCCTCGACGGGACGCCTTCCTTCGTGCGGATGGCGCGCGCCAGCTCGGGTTGCGCGGTGCTGGAGCAGAGTTTCTTCGCGCTCGATCTCGGCGTGGCTGCGTATGACGGCGTGTTCGCGAATGCGTCGCTGTTTCACGTGCCGCGCGCGCTGTTACCCAAAGTGCTCGGTCAGCTGAGTCAGAGTCTCGTGCCGGGTGGCGTCTTGTTTTGCTCCAATCCGCGCTCGTTCGATCGAGATTGGGAGGGCTTTCAGGGCGAGCGCTACGGCTCCTATTTGACGATCGAAGGCTGGTGCGGGCTCATCGCGGCTGCTGGCTTCGCGATCGAGCGGCAGTTCTTGCGTCCGCCGCACAAACCGCCGGTCGAACAGCCGTGGCTGGCGCTCGTCGCGCGGAAGCCCGACGCAGCGTGAGCTCCTATTGCGACCCGATTGCGTCGCCGCGTCAGCCGAGATCTTCGGCCAAACGCGTCGCGTACTCGTGCAGCGTGTCCGTGTTCTTGCCACTCAGGCGGTCGTAGGCTTCTTGCACGGGGTGCGTGGCGCCGCCGTCAGGTAGCAAGAGCGCGTAACTTTCGGGGCCAGTTGCCGCACCGATGGTGTCGCGCCAAGCGGCGCCCAAAACCTCGCGCAATGTTTCCCCGAGATACGCCCCGACCAGCACGGCTGCGCGCTTCACCCAACGCGCGCCCGAGACCGCTTTACCGCTCTTGGGCGCGAGCAGCGCCACGTAGTTGTCGAGCGCGTGAAGCCCGAGGAGCGAGCGATCGAGCGGACCGCCGCCGAACTCCGCGCAGTACAGCTCCACGACGGACTGCGCGAAAGCCAGGCCCAGCCTCGGCAGCATGCGCGCACTCGGCCATTCTGCTGGATCCCACGGAGCGGGCGGAGCCATGGGCATCGAGATCGGTGCCCCGCTAGCGCGCACGCGTCGGTTCTGCGCGCCGTCGAACAAGAGTGGCTTGCCTTGCTCCAGACGCAGCCGAAGCTCGTGAAACGGCGCAAACCGCGTGTGCTCCGTATCCACGAACACGGCTTCGGGGAAGGCCAATGAACCGACCCAAGCGCCGCCGTAGCCTTGGCGCAAGCATTCGCCCACGTAGGTGGCGAGCATTACCTGCGTCGGATAAGCGTCGCTCGAGAGTGCAGCGCGAGGCCTCCGCCCATACATCACGTCGAGCACGGCTTCTACGCGCGCGATACTGCCGAGCGACAGGTCGAAGGGCGCAAAATGTCGCCACACGGGCTCGGTGGTGAAAAACCCAGCGGCCATGGTCGCGAGTAGCGGAATGGCATCGGTCGCACTTTCACCGACCAAACCGCGAAGCTCGCGCGCGGCTCCTCGTTCGAAGGCAGCAATCGCGCTGGCCTGCTCGCCACTGAATAGATCGACCTCGATCTTGTCCCACAATCTGACGGCGGAGTTGCTGCCTTGCGACGGCGCGGCTTCGACGTCACGCAGCGCCACGCCGAGCTGCTGCAGGCGATCGCACAAGTGCTCGGCTTCGTCCGGGGACAGTGCGCGTAGCCGCTGCCAGGCCGATTGCGCTTCGTCCAAGCGACCGAGGCGCGCGCAGGCGAGGCTCAATGCGGCCTCCGCGTCGAGCGCCTGCGCGTCGAGCTTGAGCGCCAGCCGAGCCGTGGTCACGGCTCGTTCCGGGTCGCCCTTCTCCGCCAACACG
>DATHOI010000045.1:0-6472 GCA_035485095.1 Polyangiaceae bacterium
GTCTCCCCAGAAGCGTTGGCAGCGCTCGTCGCCTATGACTGGCCGGGCAACATCCGCGAGCTGTCGAACGTCCTCGAGCGCGCCACGCTGCTCGCCAATGGCGACCTGCTCACGCCCGACCTCTTGCCGGAGGAAGTGCGGCAGAGCTCGCGCTCGATCGTGCCGTTGCAAGACGGAGACGAGTCGCTCGAAGCCGCCGAGCGGCGTCATATCGCGGCTGTCGTCGCGCGCCACCCGACGCTCGACACCGCGGCCAAGGCCCTCGGTATCGATCCCTCGACCTTGTACCGAAAACGAGAGCGTTACGGGTTAAGATGACCTCGTCACCCCCGCCTCACGGCCGCGCAGAGCGGCGCATGTCCCTGCGCACGCGCCTACTACGCTCGATCGCCGTGGTTGCCGCGACGCTGGTCGTGCTGTGCGCGCTGTCGACTGCAGCCGTCACTCGACTCGGTGGCGCGATTGGCCTGATCTTGCGCGAGAACTACGTCTCCGTCGTGGCTTGCCAGGAAATGAACGAGGCGCTCGAGCGTCAGGATTCAGCGGCGCTCTTCGCCGCCAGTGGCCGCCTCGACATTGCCGAACCGATGTTCCAAAAGCACCGTGCCGGGTTCAAAGTGGCTTTCGACAAGGAAGCGCTCAACATCACCCTGCCGGGTGAAGGGGAGCTGGTTCATCAAGTCGACGCGCTCTATCGCGAGTACGTTCAGGAGGTCGATCGCGTGCTGGCTGGTCCCCCAGAGGCTCGCGTCGCCGGCTATTTCCGCGATCTCCTGCCACGTTTCTCCACCGTCCGAGGCAAAGTGACGGCGATTCGTCTGATGAATCAGCGGAACATGGAATGGGCCGACCGCGAGGCTCGGCACAGCGCGCGTCGAACCCTCGAGCTTGCCATTTTGGTGACGTCGCTGGCGCTCGGCGTCGGCGGTTGGTTCTTCTGGCAGGTTCCGAAGACGGTCTTGGGGCCTATCCTCTCGTTCACGCAGCACGCGCGCGACATCGGAGAAGGACGGCTGGACACGACCGTCCCGGTACCCGATCTATCCGAACTGCGCGCGCTCGGCGAAGCACTCAATCGCATGCAGGAAAAACTGCGAGCGTACCGTGAGAGCTCCCTCGGCGAGCTGCTAGCGGCCAAGGATCTGTCGCGCGCAACCGTCGCGTCGATGGTCGATCCCGTGATTGTCTTTGGCTCGCGAGGCGAAGTCTTGTTGGCGAACGATGCGGCCGAATCGACGTTCGGCCTCACCTCCGGTGACGTGGACGTACTACGCCGAGGCGGCGTCGAGATCCCGGAGCCGATCAGCCTCGCGCGTGACGCCGTACTGACGCAGGGCCAGCCGCTCCTCCCGCAGAGCCTCGCCGACGCCATGCGTTGGATCACCGCCGAGGGTGAGAAATATTTTCTGGTGCGCGCCTCACCGCTGCAGAGCGAGGAATCCGCGAACGGCGGCGTGATCGTGGTCGCGCAGGACGTAACGCGCTTTCGGCGTATCGATGCGCTGAAGAGCGACGTCGTCGCGACCGTCAGCCATGAGCTGAAAACACCGCTCACTTCGCTACGGCTAGCCACGCACATGTTGCTCGAGGAATCGACCGGACCGCTGCAGAACATGCAACGCGAGCTCGCGCTCACCGCACGCGACGAAACCGAACGACTCCAGAGCACCGTGAATGAGCTCCTGGACTTGGTACGCATCGAGCGCGAAGCCGGCGCCATGAAGCTGACACCCGTGAACGCCGTTGCCCTGCTGCACGAGATCGCCTCCGCACATCAGAAGATGGCCGAACTGAAGCACGTGCAGATCGCGATCGAGAGCGCAGACCCGAGCGCGTTGGTCGAGCTCGATGCCGAACAAATCACGATCGTGCTCGGCAATTTGTTATCGAACGCGATTCGTCACTGTCGCGATGACGGCCACGTACAGCTCAGCTCCTATGCCGATGCGCAGGACCACGTCTTTTCAGTGCGTGACGACGGAGACGGCATCGCTGCCGAGCATCTGCAGCACATCTTCGAAAGACATTGGAGCGGTTCCGAGCCGTCCACGCTCAAAGGCCGGCACGGCCTGGGGTTGGCTATCGCCAAGGAGATCGCGACGCGCCACGGCGGGTCGCTGGAGGTGGAGACCGCGCTGGGTAAAGGCAGCACATTTCGGCTGCGCCTGCCGCGGATTCAAGCCTCGTCGGAAGCGGTCCCGGCGCACGCCGCGGGCGGCTAGTGCTCGAGGGTCGCGAGCGCGCGGGCGGAGCGCAGCACTGCGCCCACTCCGAGCATCAGGCTCAGGCTGGCCAAGACCAGGTCTAGGCTCCGACCCTGACTCGCCAGCGCGAGCCGGAGCAGGCACCAACCCGTCAAGAAGAGGCCGGCGAGCAACGATGCCTGAACGTCCGCGCGAACCTCGAGGACACCCAGCACGCCGGCGGGTCGCTCTGGTCGCTCACGAAAATTGTCACTCAACAGAAAGAGCAGCATCGCGAATGACTCCTGTCGACACAGCCAAGCAATGGCCGGGCCACACGGCACGCCCGCGGAAATGCCTCGGAAAAGAGGGCGACGGTCGCGCGGGCCTGCACGACGTGAGGCGCTGCGCGTGCAGCCGCGCACGGTCCAGCTCGCCACGGTTCGAGCTCGCCTCCTGAGTCCCCTGAGCCGCGCCTGAAGCTGCCGTCTTTACGTCTTCTTGATCTCGGGCGTGCGAGTTTCCGCCACGTATCGGGATGGCCTCCAGCACTTCCGGGCTCGGCCCGCCGCTCGTCATCATCGACGAGGATCGTCAATTTTCGCGCTGGCTACGCGCGACGCTCGAAGCGGCTGGCCATTGTGTTCACGAGCTCACGAGCTCGCCTACGTCGGGCGCGGCCATCGAGGCGCTCGACGCGGCAGCAGTCGTGCTCGACCTCGCGGCGCCGGAGCTCGAGCGCTTGGGCGTGATCCAAAGCATCCGCCGCGCAAGCGACGTGCCGATCTTGGTCGTCACTGCGCGCGCCGAGGAGCACGACAAGATCAGCGCCCTCGACGCAGGCGCTGACGACTACCTGACAAAACCGCTGGCCGCCGGCGAGTTCCTGGCACGCCTGCGCGTCGCGTTACGCCATGGCCGAGCCCGGCATGGGCTGCGTGGCGGGCGGGTGCAAGTTGGAGAGCTGTCCATCGACCTACTTGCCCGCGACGTGATTCTACGGGGTGAACGGCTCGCACTCACCCCGACGGATTACAGACTACTCGCGCTCTTGACGCGCAACATCGGGCGAGTCGTTCCTCACCAGCAACTGCTCCACGAAGCCTGGGGGCCGAACGCGCGCGACCCGCACTACCTTCGCGTGTACATGGCGCGGCTTCGTCGCAAGCTCGATCCGGAGCGCGCTGGCGCTCGCTACATCGTGACCGAAGCGGGCGTCGGCTACCGGCTGCTCGCTGAGCTCCGGCCCTGAAATTTCGAAGGCGATGCTGAGCGCGAGCTTCAGCCGCGCGCCACGCGATCGCACCGGGGCAGCACGGGCAAACAGGACAAATTCGGCCGAGTGTCGTGACTGGAGCCGCCCTTTCCGGCTCGCATCGCAGCCGAGCAACGGGTGACGACCCGGGCGACTCATGTTAGCGTGCCGCGCGATGGCTTACTCACGGGACTTGCGGGGTGCCGCCCGCGGAATCGCTACGCTTTTGGTGCTGTCGCTGGGGCTGGTCGTGGTGCAACCCAGCGCCTGGGCGCAAACCGACGACGACCGCGCCGGAGCGCGCGTTGCAGCAACCGAGGGCGTAAAAGCCATCAACGAAAAACGCTGGGCGGACGCAGCAGATCTGTTCAGCCGAGCTGAATCCTTGGTGCATTCACCGGTGCACTTGCTGTACCTGGCGCGCGCTCAAGAAAAGCTCGGTAAATTGGTGAAAGCGCGCGAGAACTACAATCGCATCATTCGCGAGAAGTACCCCGCCGACGCGCCGGACGCGTTCCGCCAAGCCCAGACCTCCGCCCAGCAGGAAGTGGGCAGCCTCGAAGGACGCCTGGCCGCCATTACCGTCAAGCTCGACGGCGAAAAGGGCACCGTCACCGTGACGATGGACGGCGAGAAGGTGCCACCCGCGCTGGTCGGTTTGCCTCTTCCGGTCGACCCGGGCGCGCACACGTTCATCGCCGCGGGCACGGACCTGAAGAGCGAGCCGGTCGCCGTGACGGTGGCCGAAGGCGGCAGAGACACCATCACTCTGACGGTGAAGGCCGCTCCTGGCACTCAGGCGCCGGACGCCGTTCCGGCCGCAACGCCCGGGGCCCCATCCACGACCGCGACGCCGGGCGCCGCCGCAGCTCCAGCCGCAGCGACCAACGCGCCTCCGGGCACAGCGAGCCCCGCGGCCGCTTCAGGTGGAAACAGCGGCATGAAGATCGGTGGCTACGTCGCGCTCGGCGTGGGCGTCGTCGGCGCAGGGCTCGGCACTGTCTTCCTGCTCCAGTCCCACAGCAAGAAGTCCGACGCGGACGCGCTATGCAACCTACCGAACAACGGTTGCCCTCTCAGTCAGAAGAGCCAGATCGATTCGCTCGACAATAGTTACAAGAGCGCGGGCACACTATCTGTGGTGAGCTACGCCGTTGGCGGGGCCGGGTTGATCACCGGGGTGATTTTGCTGGTCGCGAGCAGCGGCACGCACACCGAGAGTACGGCAGGGGTCACGCCCTGGGTCGGCTACCAATCTGTCGGCCTCTCCGGAAGGTTCTAGGACTCCTCTTATGTCGTTACGAAAAAATCGAGCAAAGATGGCTGGCAAGAAGAAGCACAGCGGGCGGGCGTTGATGGCAGTCAGCGTCAGCGTCCTCGGGCTGATAGGGTACGGCGCAGGCTGCAGCCTGCCGAACCGCACTTACGTGAACGACCTCGACGGTGGCGGTGGCACGGGCGACGTCACCGGTATGGGCGGAACGTCGACGACCGGCGGAACGTCCCCCAAGGCCGGGAGCTCCGGCGCGAGTGAAGCCGGTGAAGCCGGCGTACCGAATACGGGTGGGCAACCCGGCATGGACCGCCCCGTGCCGACCAAGGGCCTGATCGTCATCGGCGGCACGGCCATCGACCAAACCAAAGGCGAAATCTCCGTGATTCAGCCAGTCACGGGCACTGAGCTGAAGAAGGAGATGCTCCCCGCGGGCACGCAGATCGCGGACATCGCGTACGACGGCGCGGCCATGAAGGACGTCTGGTACGTCTTCATCGGCGGCGTGTTCCCGGCAGCGCCGGACAAAGTCGTCGCCTTGGAGGTGCGTTACTTCGACGACACGACGAACACCTGGGTCACGCTGTCCAACAATCTGACCACGCTGCCCGCACCCGTGCCCGGTACGTTGACCGTGCTCAACGATCGGCTTGCGTATCTGTCACACACGCTGGTTGCCGGGGTAGTCACGCCCACCTTGACCGTGCTCGACACCAGTGACGTGCTCAACGTGCAAGTCATCCCCTACAACGTCGACACGAGCCAGGGCAGTCTCGTTTCGCTGATCGGCACGCGCGGCAGCGCGCTCGACCCGAACAGCATCGGTGGCACACTCGATCTCGGCATCAGCGAAAACTGCGCCGGCACTCCGCAGGTGTGCGAGCTGCATGGATTGCCGATCGCCGTGGGCAGCAGCATCGTCGACGGCGCCGCGCACATCATCGGCAACTACCAAGGCACGCCGCTCGCGGCAGCTGGCCGCGCTACGACCGCTCGGCAAACCACGCTGCAGGACTTCTTCGTCTTGTCGGACGCCACTAGCGCGGTGTCTCTTTACATCACCACGCCGGACGCGCCCGAAGGCGCGAATCACGTGCCTGCCCCGCAATCAGTCACGGATTTGGCGAGCCTGACCATCGCGGATTGCCAAACCTTGGGCATCTTCACCGCGACTTCCGAGAACTCCCTGTACGGCGTAACGCTCGACTTCGGCGCAGGCAGCACGCTGTCCTTGGGTCGCCAAGGTCAGCTCGTTGCTTACGAACCGTTTTCCAAGGACATCATCGCGACCTACAATCCGCCGACGAACGGCTTCGAAACCGCGCCCCCAGGCAGCGGCGTCGTCGGCCCGGAGATCACCGCGATCTCCGCGACCTCGACGAGCTCGACGAATTTGACTTTGCCGTTCCGCACCGCGGGCTGGGTGCCGCCGACCACCGTTCGCGCGAATGTCATCGCCACTCGCTTCCCCGTCCCGTTCACATGCAAGTGACGCTGGCCTCGTTTGCACGCTCTCGCACGCTTCTACCTGGCTACGTTGCGTCGTTTCCGGCTCTACTAGCGCTCGTCGCGGCTTGCTCGAAACCCAAGCCCGCGGGAGAAACAGCGGCGCCCGCCGCGAGCCAGGTGGAGCTCGTTGCGGCGGTGCCCGCGCCAACGCCCACACCCACTGGCAGCGCTAGTCCAGCCATGGGTCTGTACGCGCACACACCGGTCGATCCGAGTACCATCAAGGCGCCCCCTCTGACGCCTCCGCCCGAC
>DATHOI010000046.1:0-13423 GCA_035485095.1 Polyangiaceae bacterium
TGCGTCGCGCTGCCCACGTTGTTCTATCAGAACACCGGTTGGCTGCAGTTTGGTTACCGCTTCTCCAACGACTATGCCGTGTTTCTGATCGCGCTGCTCGCGATTGGTGGCTACCGGTTTGGTCGCGCGTTTCTGGTCTTAGCTGCGGCCGCAGTGCTGGTCAACGCGTTCGGAGCCGCGACGTTCGGGCGTGGGGCTTACACTGCGTACTACTTCGAAGAAAATACGCAGCGTGTGCTGTACCAGCCTGACTGACCGCGGCGCCGAAGGCTGCGAGAGCTGCGCCCGCTGCCCGTGACCATCAAGCAATCAGGCGCGTTTTACTTGGGCTTCCGCTTGATGGTGATCTTTTTGATCTTGGTGGGTGTGACCGAGCGGTCGCCCTGAACGGGCACGCCGGCGAGCTTGTCCATCACGGCGTCTGGACCACATTTGCCGAAGATGGTGTAGCCCTTGTCGAGGTGTAGCGCCGCGGCATCAGTGATGAAAAATTGCTGGCCGTTGGTGTTGGGGCCGCGGTTGGCCATGCACAACAGGCCGCGCTTGTCGTGCGTCGCGCCAGGCCACACCTCGTCTGGGATCACGTAGCCGGGCTCGCCCGCGCCGGTGCCGCTCGGATCGCCGCCTTGGATCATGAAGCCCTTGATCACGCGGTGAAACGTGGTGCCGTCGTAGGCCGGCTTCTTCGTCCATTTGCCGTCGGGTGCTTTGAAGGGGCGCAGCCCGCGCGCGAGGCCGATGAAGTTGGCGACGGTGATCGGTGCTTTGTCGTCGTACAGCTCGCACTCGAGCTTGCCGAGCTCGGTATCGATCTCGGCCGAGAGCGGACCTTTGCCGGCGAGCCCCGCGGTCGCGTCGTCGAGTGAGAACTTGCCGTGCAATGGGTCGTCCGGGTTCACCGCCACGGGCGGCTTTGCCGGGGGCGGCATGGGAGGTGCTGGCGGCGTCGGCGCGGCGCTGGGCGCATCGCTTGCGGCGGGCGTTGCGCTCGCGGTCTCCGCAGGCTTGAGCACGGAGCGCGACTCCGGTTCTGGCGGCGCCGACTGGCACGCTCCAGCGACGACAGACAGGGCCAGCGTCAAACACACCGCGTGCGGCATGAGCTGCTGAGGGCGACGAAGATTCTTCAACATGCGGTTCTCTCTCTTCGCGTAGCTCGCAAGGCGAGTCATTCGAAATGCACGATCGTTCCAGACTTGACGCCGTGGGATCGCGACCAACCAGCGTTGACCTCGAGCACGTAGGCGGCGGGGCAGGGTACACCACGCGGCTCGTCGTTCAAGGTGGGGACTTGTTCCAAAATGCCCGTGATGGTGCCGTCATGCGCGATGAACATCATGTCGAGCGGAATACACGTGTTGTGCATCCAGAACGTGCGCGGCTCTTCGTTGTTCCACGAGAACAACATGCCTTGGTCATCTGGCATTTTGGTGCGGAACATGAGCCCACGTTCTTTTTCGGGCTCGCTGCGCGCGAGCTCCACGTTGAGCCGCGGACTGCCCGGTGCGTCCGAGAAGACGACGTAGCCGTGCGACAATTCGCTCCCCCCGTGCTCTGGATCAGCCGGGCAGTGCAACGCGTTCGGGGCGCGGCGCGGTGGCTCCGCCGCCATGGACACGACGCACGCCGCCGGCGGCGCTGCTACGGGCGGCGGCTCGTTTGGTTTCGCGCTCTGCGTGGACTTTTCCGTGGCCGGCGCGACGGGCGGCGCGAGCGGTTGAGCAGCGACGTGGGCGTCTTCCAACGAATGCGGCTCTTCGGTCCGATTGCAGGCGGCGAGCAGCGACAAGCACAACCCAACTGGGGCCCAAACGCGCATCGAGGCTCGCTATTAGCATTACCTCGGGCTGGAGGGATCGAGCCTTTGTTACCGGTCTTGCAAAAAGACGACGACACACTTGCTCAGCGAGCGGCGGTGCTATCCTAGCCACGCATGAGCGGGCGTTTCTGGGCTTTGGCACTTTTGTCGACCGGTTTCGCGTTGCTTCATTGCGGCGGGACGGTGGAGACGCTCCCCGCAGGTGACACGGTCGTCGGCAGCGCCGGGCACGCGGGCCGGGCAAGCTCGGCCAGTGCCGGCAACGCGAGCGGCGGCTCGAGTGAGGTTCCGCTCGACGCGGCCCTCGATGAATACGCCGACCCGGGCTGTCCGGATGCGGGGCCGCCGTCACAGGTCGATGCGTGTGATGCGTTTTCTGCGACGCCCACCTGTCCGCTCGGTGAAGGCTGTTATCCGTTCGTGAATCATCCGTTCGGGGACGGCTGCGGCGCACAGAGTTTCGGCACACAGTGCGAGGTCGAGGGTCTCGGTCGCCAAGGCGCCGACTGCGAAGACGGCGACTCCGACTGCGCGTCTGGCTTCCTGTGCGTCGTGGGCTCGCAACCAGGCAAGCACTGCGTTCAGCTCTGTCACATGGACGACCCGAATGGCTGCCCCCGGGGCATGGTCTGCGGCGAGCTCGATGTCGAGGGTTACGGCGTATGCTCGTGAGCACGAGGCGACTGCTGCTAGCGGGCTTGGTGTTGTCGGGAGCGTGCGGTTCGGCCTGCGGCGCGCGCACCGGCGTAGAAGCGGGAGACGCGGGCGCGCCTCCCCAACCGTGCGTGGTCGACAGTGACTGCGCGACGGGTGACGCCTGCTCGCCCGCGGAATGTCGGGAGGGCGTGTGCGCGCCGTTGCCGACCAAGGTCTGCGACGACAACGACGAGTGCACCACGGACAGCTGTGATCCCAACACCGCGGCCTGCATTTTCACGCCGCGCACGCCGGATCGCGACGGGGACGGCTACAGAGCGCCGCTGCCCGGTTTTGCTCCCGGTGCGCCCGGCTCGTGTGGGAATGACTGCGACGACAGCAGCGCCGCGGCGCACCCGGGCGGGGTCGAGGTGTGCGACGGTGTGGACAACGACTGCAACGGACAGATCGACGACGGTGCGGCCTACGGCGGCGCGAGCCAACCCGTGCGCGTGTCCGCTTCGACCTTCGATCGAACTTCGCGCGGAGGCATCGCCTTCGACGGCAAAAACTACGGCGCGAACTACTCCGGGCACGACCAAATTTGGAGCTCGTACTTCACCGGCCTGTCACGCTCTGGAGCCGCCGTCGTCGCCGATACGCCAATGACCGACATCAACAGCGAGACGTACGCCGGCATTCTCTTGCACAATGGCAGCTACTTCGAGAGCTCTTGGTCGGACGCGCGCCAAGACGGCAACTACGAGGTCTATTTCAATCGCTATGACTCGAACGGCAAGAAGCTCGGCCCCGATCTGCGCATCACGAACGCCCCGAATTTCTCGCTGAATTCCGTGATGGTGTGGAACGGCATCGAGTCGCTCGTGGTCTGGGACGACCGGCGCTTCGAGGGCCCCGGGGGCAATGACGTGCGGCTCTTCGGGCAGCGCATCGGGTTCGACGGCAGCGCCGTTGGCGGCAATGTGCAGCTTACCCCACAGGGGACGCTCGCGGAGTATCCGGGGATGGCGCTCGGGCAGACCAAGGTCGGCATCGTGTTCGCATCGCAAGTCGGCGACACCGTGCACGCGAAATTCTTCACCACGGCGCCTGATTTCACCGCTCCGAGCGCGTTCGTCGATCTCAGCAGCACGGACGTGCAAAACCCGAATCTGGTCTACGTTGGCGGTCACTTCTTGGTTGCCTGGGAGCGCTACAATGACGGCTCGGGTCCGTCCATCTACGGCGCGCTCGTCGATGAATCGGGCACCGTGCTCGTGCCCGAACGAGCCATCACCTCGGGCGCCGACTTCGCGCGCAGCTTCGCGCTACTTTCGCTCGGTGAACGCGTGATCTTGGTCTGGGCCGATGACCACGACGGTAACTACGAGCTGTATTGGCAGATGCTCGACTCCAATCTTCAAGTGGTGATGCCGCGCACTCGTCTCACGACGACTCCCACGGACACGCTCTACCCGGCGACGACGTTCGGCCCGAACGGCGACATCGGCATCCTGTACGATGATTGGCTGACCGGCGAGCGGCAGAGTTACTTTTTGAGCATGGGCTGCGTCATGCCCGCGAAGTAGCGTGGAAAGCGCTCAGCGCAGCACGCGCGGCCCGGCCTGATGAACTTTGCCGGGTAAGCGTCGCCCGACCACCGCCTCTGCGACCCGGCCGGCTTCGATCAATTTGTCGAGATCGACGCCAGTTTCGACGCCCATGCCTTGCAACATGTACACGAGGTCTTCGGTGGCCAGATTGCCAGCGGCCCCCGGAGCATACGGACAGCCGCCGAGCCCGGCGACGGATGAATCGAAGTCGCGAATGCCGAGTTCCAGGCCCACGAGCGCATTGGCGAGCGCGGTACCGCGCGTGTCGTGGAAATGTAGAGCCAAGCGCGAGGGCGCAAATTCATGCAGAAAGCGCGAAACCAGGCGCTTTACTACGATCGGCGTGGCGACGCCGATCGTGTCACCCAGTGAAACTTGATAACAACCCAAGTCGAGCAACGCGCGCGTGATCGAGAGCGACGCTTCTGGATCGACGTTGCCTTCGTACGGACAGCCCCAAACCGTCGACACGTAGGCGCGCACGCGCATCTTCGCGGCGAGCGCGGGCGGCACGACTTCTCGAAACGTGTCGAGCGACTCGGCGATGCTCTTGTTGGTGTTCTTCTTGTTGTGCGTCTCGCTCGCCGACATGAAAACGGCGATCTCCTCCAGCCCAGCCGCGCGCGCGCGTTCGAAACCCTTGGCGTTGGGGCACAAGGCGCTGAGCGTTACGCCGGGCGGCGCTTTGAAATCACGCGCCAATTCTTCCGCATCCGCGAGTTGCGGGACCCAGCGGGGGGAGACGAAGCTCGTCAGCTCGATGCGCTTGAGGCCGGCTTCGATCAGCGCGCGGATCAGCTCGCGTTTGCCTTCGAGCGGGATGGGTAGCGCTTCGTTCTGCAGGCCGTCGCGTGGCGAGACCTCGTAGATCGAAACTTGATCGGGCAGCGCATCGAGCATGGCAATGGGGCGCGCGACCAACGCGCGAAGCCCAAGTGTACGCGCCGAAACCTATAAGTCCAAGAGCCGCATCTGGAGCTTGCGCGGATGCGGCGTGAACTTGATCGGATACTCGCCGGTCCAGCAGGCGGTACAAAACGAGGTCTGCCCGAGCGAGTCGTCGGCAGCGGGAGGCGCGCCCGCGATGGGCAGCGTGCGACGTGTGCTGCGCCCGGTTGCCTCGGTGCGCGCCGAAACGACCGAGTGGACCATGGAATCGAGTGATAAGTACGCGAGCGTGTCGCTCGTGATGTACTGATTGATCTCCTCGACGGAATGGCTCGAGGCGATCAGCTCGCCGCGCGTTGGCGTGTCGATCCCGTAGTAACAGGGCCATTTGGTGGGTGGGCTCGAGATGCGCATGTGCACCTCTTTGGCGCCCGCGTCGCGCAGCATTTTCACGATTTTGCGACTC
The DNA here is from genome assembly GCA_035485095.1 of Polyangiaceae bacterium. Taxonomy (GTDB): domain Bacteria; phylum Myxococcota_A; class Polyangia; order Polyangiales; family Polyangiaceae; genus PMG-095. Next base: position 5,423 of record DATHOI010000046.1, read on the forward strand.
GTCGTGCCGCGCACGATACTGTCGTCGACTACGACCACGACTTTGCCCTTCAGAATGGCGCTGATCGGGTTCAGCTTCAAACGCACGCCGAAGTGACGAATGCTCTGGCGTGGTTCGATGAACGTACGACCTACGTAGTGGCTGCGCACGAGGCCGAGCTCGAACGGCAGCTTCGATTCTTCCGCATAGCCGATGGTCGCTGGGACGCCGGAGTCCGGCACCGGAATCACGACGTCGGCCTTTACGCCGTGCTCACGAGCCAGCGCGCGCCCCAAATTCTTACGCGCCTCGTACACGCTCACGCCGTCGATGTTGGAGTCCGGACGCGCGAAGTACACGTACTCGAAGATACAGGTGTGACGCGGGACCTCTGGGAAGGGCCACACGCTGCGCAACCCGTGTTGGTCGATCACGACCATTTCACCGGGCTCGATCTCGCGCACGTATTCGGCGTCGATCAAGTCGAAGCTCGACGGCTCACTGGCCACGACGAACGTCTCGGTGCCCGGGAGCTTCCCCAAACAGAGCGGGCGAATGCCCATCGGGTCACGCACGGCGATCATGCTCTCCGGCGTCAGGATGAGCAGCGAATAGGCGCCTTGCACCTGACTCAATGCGTCGGCCACGCGATCTTCGAACGACTTTTGCCGGCTCATCGCGAACAGATGCACGATCACCTCGGTGTCGCTCGTGCTCTGAAAAATCGAGCCGCGCTCCTCGAGCTGCTCACGCAAGGCTTCGGCGTTGGTCAGGTTGCCGTTGTGTGCGACGGCGATCGAACCGCGGGAGTAGTCGACCGCAATCGGCTGCGCATTCTTGAGCGCAGAGCCGCCCGCGGTGGAGTAGCGCACGTGACCTATCGCGTGCGGCCCGCCGAGTATCTCGAGCTGCTCGGGCGGGAACACGTCGATCACGTGACCCATTCCGCGGTGGAGGCTGAGCTGCGAGCCGTCGCTCGTGACGATGCCCGCGCTCTCCTGACCACGGTGCTGCAAAGCGTGCAGCCCGAGATAGGTCAGGTTCGCTGCCTCTTTGTGACCGTAGATGCCGAAGACGCCGCACATTCTGGGTCCGACTGCCCGGAGGTTCCGGAGCGTTTGTTGGGGGCGAACCGCTGCCACGATTCTCGAGTGCTGGCTAGCGAAAGTCCGCGACACTGTGGCTGCTCTTCCGGCTGCGCGCCAGCCCCTGTTGCCCCGAGTCTCGCGCTATCCGGCGCCCGGGCCGGTCACGCCTTCGTGGCGCGAATTCTGCTCACGCTGACGCGCTCGTCCGCGGGTGAATTGCGCAGAGCTGCGCCAGCTGCACTTGGGAGTAGTGAACGGTGCGTGGAAGTCCTCACGCCTGCGCGCAAAAATTCAAACAACGCTTAGTGGTTTTCGGCGGTCCTGAGTATCCTGTGGCCCGATATGAGCGCGCTCGACGAGCTCCTGAGCCAATGGCGGAGCAACCCCGATGCCGATGCGACCATCGCGCTCTGCTCCTTTCTCGGGACCTCGTCCCGTGAGGAGTTGATCCGCGAGGTTGCCACCAGCGCGGAGACTTGGCACGCAGAGGATGGCCGCGTGATGCTTGCGGTCGGGCGCATGTATCTGGATGCGGGCTTGCTCGCTGAAGCGCAGGCCGCGCTCGTCGCCGCCGGCAAAGCCAACGGCCGAGATGCCAAGCCTTTTCGCTACTTGGGTGAAGTACTCCTGCGGCGCGGCGACGCCCTGCGCGCCGAGAAGGTGCTGGCGCGCTCGCTGCAGTTTGATGCGAACGACAGCGAAGCGCGCCTGTGGCACGACCGGTCCGTCGTCTACAGCGCGCTGCAAAAGCGGATCGGCGTCGAAGCCGTGGCGGCCGAGGTGCTGCGCACGATGCCGAAGCAGAACTCGATTCCGCCGCCGACCGTGCAAGGCCTCAGTCACAAGCGCTTCGGCAATGAGGAGCTGACCAAGCCGCGCGCGCAAAATCCGCTCGCCTTCGAGGCCAACGTGGCGATCTCGTCCGCCCAGAACGCGCTGCCGCGTTTCGGTTCGGAGGACCCGCTACGCGTCTCGGAGGCGGATTTGCTGGAGGATTCGGCGCCGCGCGTCGCGCCGCTGCCGACTGCCGCACGCAGCGTCGGGCGCGCGACGGTCGTCGGCATTGGGCCGCCCGGACCGCGCTTGCCGAGCGCCATGCCGCGCGCTCCAGCCGCGCCCAATCCGTTTGCCTCGAAATCCCTGGCGGCGGGCCGCGTCGCGCCCGCGGCGTCCGCGTACACCGAGCGGGAGGTCGCCTCCGACGACATCACTCGCGTCGCGGACTCGTCGCGGCACAACTTCGACGACATCATCACGACCGTCACCCCCTCGCCATTTGTCGCGCAATCCTGGCCGCAAGCTGCGCCGGCGGCACCAGCGCGCCCGCCGTTGCCGCTGCCGTCTGCGCCGCCTCCGCCTCGCGCCAGCCCGGTGGCGGAGACGGAAGCCTTCGCGCCCCCGTTGCCTGCGCCGCGGCCGCCACCCTCCGTTCGCCCGCGCCCACCGAACCCGGCGCCAGCGTTTTTGGATGCGGGGATAGGCGTCGGTCAACCCGAGCCAGGTTTGGTGCTCGAGCACCTCTCCAGAGTGGGCGTGTACGAGCCCGGCGGTGGAGCGCCGCCGGCTTGGGAGCGCCCGGCGCGCACGAAAACGCGGGGCACTTGGACACTCACGGTCGCCATCGTGCTCTTCGCGGGCGCTGGTGTCGGCTCTTATGAGTACTCGAAGAAGATCCGCGCCGAGCGTATGGAGCACGCGGCCTCGCTCAACGACGAGGTCAAACGGCTGCTCGAAACCGGCTCGGTCAGCGATCTGAAGCAAACCGATCAGAAGCTGAACACGTCGTTCGAGCTCGATTCACTCAGCCAACCCGCGGCGCGCCTTTGGCTGCAAAACCGCGTGCTGTACGAGGTGCTCACTGGTGACGAGGTGCGCGGCATCGACTCGGCCGTACACCGCGGTGGCGAAGTGAACCTACCCGAGAAAGACGTCGCTTTCGGCAAAATCGCGTCGTGCATGGCGGAGGGCGATCTGGCGGGCGGAGCCGGCATCCTCTCGCACTGGGACAAAGAGTGCGCGCGGGACCCATACTACCAACTCGCGGCCGGCGCGGTCTTGGAGCGGGCGGGGGATCTGCGAGCCATCGAGCGCTACGACGCGGCTCGTCAGCTCGACCCCGATTTCATCCCCGCACAGATGTTCTTGGCTCGTTTGCTGCTCCTGGAGTTTGGTGGCGAGCGCGCGAAGCCGGTGCTGGACGCGCTGCACAAGAAGCTCGGCGACGCGCCGATCACGCGCGCGCTTTCGGCCCTGGCCTGGGTCGTCGATCCGGAGCGCCCCGACACGTTGCCGAGCGAGGCGCGCCTCGAAGCAGCGGACATCGACAAGCTCCCCGCGCCTTTGAGCGGCGTGCCCGCGATGGTCGACGCCGTGCAAGCGATGCACGCTGGCGACATGCACAAGGCGTCACAAGCAATCGACTCGGCCGTGGCCTCCGCTATGACTCCGTCGCTAGCGACCGGCCTCGGCTTTTTGGCGATCGAGGCGGGCGACGAACAGTTGGCTCGTAAGGCGGCGCTGCGCGCGTTGCAGTTTGCTGCCGTGTACCCCCGCGCGCGCACGCTCGCTGCGCGCGTCGCGCTCTTGGGCGGGCGGCTCGATGAAGCACAAAAGGCGATAGAAGAGCTCGATCCGGCCTCCCCGGACGTCGCGGTCGTGCGCGGTGTGGTGGCTTACGAGTCGCTCGAGCCGAGCGATCTCGACGGCGCGTTGCACTCGCTGGGTGAAATGGCGCACACACGCCAAGCGTATAGTGCGCTCGACGCGGGCCCGGGGATCCTCACCGGGCGCGCCTTCCCGAGCCCCGAGAAGCTCGAAGCCATGGCCAACCCCGCAACCCCGTGGGGTGAGATCATCGCGACCGACGCCGCGCTCGATACGGGCAACCTGGCCCTGGCCGCAAAGATTTTGGGGCGTCGCCAAGGCGACTCCGTGCGGCCCGTGCATTTTCAGCGCTTGGCACGCCTGTATCGCTATCAAAACAAGCCGGACGACGCGGTGAAAGCGTCCGTCGAGGCGCGCGAGGGCGGCGCGACCACCGCAACCGTGTTGATCGAATCCATTTACGACCTAATCAAGAAGGACGACGGGCCTGCCGCGCGAGATTTGCTCGCCAAACACCCAACGCTGCTCGGCCCGATGACGGGCTGGCTCAGCGTGCTCGTGGACGTGGCCAACAAGCAAAAAGCGCAAGCCACCGCTCGCTTGGCCAAGCTGGATTTACCGCCGCTCGAGACACCGCTCGAATTGCGCATCCTAGTCGCGCGTGCACTTGCCGCTTCGGACGACAAGCGAGGCCGTCCGTACGTGCTGGCTCTCGCCAAGCAAGTCCCCAAGCACCCCGACGTAAACGAAGCCGCGCTCGAGCTCAAGTGAGCTGCGAGCGCGGTTCGTCGTTCTCTACGTCAGCAAGCTGGGAGGGTGGCGCGCAAGGCCCGCCGGGAGGGGAGGGCCTTGCGTCCTGCGTCTACAATCAGAACGTGTAGGAAGCGCCGAGAGAAACGGTCTCTTGGGTCTTCTTGTCGGCCCAAAGCCCCGGTTGGCTCGCGCCATCGACGCGGAACTCAGCGCGCAGCAACAGCGCGCTGGCGATGGTGTAGCCGGGCGTGATGGTGAAGTTCCACAGGCCAACCTTGTCGATCGTGTTAGCCAGCGTGCCGTCCGCCGCCCTCGGATTGATCGTCCCGGCCAGGCCAGAGCGCGACAGGCCCGAGTCACTGAAGTATTCGAAGCGCAGGCCGAGGCTTTCGGCGTCCATCTTGAATACCGGCTGAATCCCGAAGCCGACCCAAGAAGCGCTCTTCGTCGGGTTGACGTAGTCCGAGTTCTTCTCGCTGCCGAGGTTACCTTGGAAGTTGATCGTGATCATCGGGCTTACGACTGCAGCGCCGGTGAGGTCGAGGGACAACCTGGGGTCGGTGTCTTGATTGGGCTTCTCCACGCCGTAGGTGCCGGACAAGGCCGCGAAAAACGCGGGCGAAGGCGTGACTGCCGCGCGGAAGATGAACGTCTTCTGGTTGTTGTTGTCACCAGTGGCGAACACGCCGTTGTTGGTGTCCCAACCGTTGACCACGCCGACACCGACATCGAGCGGGCCCGTTGCGTAATGGAGCTTAGCGCCGACGTGCGTCACCGGCTCAGCAAGCCAATACAAGAAGCCACGCGAGATGGTTGGATTTGCGGGGCCTTGGTAGACTTCGATGCCCTCGTAGGTGGTGAATTTACCAGCGGTGAAGGTGAACCCGTCGCCAGTCGCCACGGCGTACGCTTCGGGTACGTCGAACAGCGTCTTCTGCGTTCCAGACGGATCGTGATTCCACGAAGCGTCGGCGCCCGCATCGAACGCGACCACGGCGAAGACGTTCTCGTTCAATTGGTGCTTCAGAGAGAGGTGCGCGAGGTGAAGGACGAAGCCGTTCGCCGGATCATAGGCGCGCGTGGGGATCGCGACCTGGTCTGGCGGGTGCGGCGCACCGAACACGTGGTTGTAGCCACCTTCGACGAAGCCCGTGATGGTCGTCGCGGGGTACGTTGGTGCCGGCGGAGCCGCGGGGGCCGCGTCGGCCGGCGGAGCAGCCGGAGCCGCGGGGGCGGCAGGAGTTGCGTCCGCCGGAGCCGGAGCGGGAGCAGGCGCCGCTGCTGGCGCGGGAGCAGGGGCAGCAGCAGCGGGAGCCGCCGCTGGGGCCGCGGCGGGCGCCGGTGCGGGAGCAGCCGGTGCATCTTGGGCAAAGGCGGCGCTGGGCAAAGCGCAAACGCCAACAATCAGCGTCGACAATAGGGAAAAGCCACTCTTTCGCATCACGAATTCTCCGGGGTAAAAGCAGCGGGGCGCGCCCGCCGACGGTCAGTAGCGACCGCTGTCGGACATGTAGGCGTGAGAGTGCCGTCCTAACATGTCACCAGTATTTCGTGTGCGTTTCGCTGTTCATGAACGCACGCATTGTTGACGCAGCCCCGAAAAAATAGGGCGATTTCTTCTCTTTCGCGCATAGCCGCCCGGCCGTCCGGGAAACAAATGCGAAATGCGACGGCCGGTGACGCGCGAATAACGATCGGCAATGCGTGGCAGAAATGCCTCAAATGGCCAGCGCGGCGAGCGCGCTCGGCTCGGGCATTCGTGGTGATGGCTCGCGCGCGGCGAGTGCGTGCTGCCGCGAATTCGATTGAAAGCGGCGCCCCCGCGACCGCGTCGAGCGCGAGCGACTAGCTCGACAAGTTGCCGCCCGACACGCGTCCCTCGATCATCATGCGCAGCTCGTCGGTATCATTGGAGCGCCCCATCGCTTCTTCGAGCGTGATCAGCCGGCGCGCGTAGAGCGAGTAGAGCGACTGGTTCAACGTCTGCATGCCGTGCTTCGCCTGGCCGACCTGCATCTGCGTGTAGACCTGATGAATCTTGTCCTCACGGATCAGATTACGGATCGCCGCGTTGGGAATCAGCACCTCGAGCGCGAGTACGCGCCCCGGTGCGCCCGCGCGCGGCAACAGCAATTGGCTCAGCACCCCTTCCAGCACGAAGGAGAGCTGCGCGCGCACCTGCGACTGTTGGTGCGGCGGGAACACGTCGATGATGCGGTTGATGCTTTGAATCGCCGAATTGGTGTGTAGCGTGGCGAACACCAAGTGACCGGTCTCTGCGATCGTGAGCGCCGCTTCGATCGTCTCCAGATCACGCATTTCGCCGACGAGCACTACGTCAGGGTCTTGGCGTAGTACGTATTTCAGTGCGTATTTGAAGCTCGAAGTGTCGCTGCCAACTTCGCGCTGATTGACGATCGATTTCTTGTGAGGGTGAAGGTACTCGATCGGATCCTCGACCGTCATGATGTGCTGGCGGGTCTCGCCATTGATCTTGTCGATGATCGACGCGAGCGTCGTGCTCTTGCCCGAGCCTGTCGGTCCGGTGACGAGCACCAAGCCACGCGGTTTGGTGGACAGCTCCGCTACTGCCGGCGGCAAGCCCAGCTCGTCGAACGTGAGAATCTTGAACGGGATGGAACGGAACGCGCCGGAAACCGCGCCGCGCTGCATGAAAATGTTGGCGCGAAAGCGCGACAGGCTCTTCACGCCGAACGACAAATCGAGCTCTTTGTTTTTCTCGAACTGGATCTTCTGCTCTTCGGTCAATACCGAGTAACAGAGCTGCTTGGTCTCGATGGGCGAGAGTGGCGGTAACTTCAGCGGCACGATAGCACCGTCGATGCGCAGCAGCGGTGGCGAGCCGGTCGTTATGTGCATGTCGCTCGCGCCCTTCTCGATCATGGCGCGCAAGAGCTGGTGCAGATTGACTTTGAGGCCTTCTTCTCCGGTCATGCGTGTCGCTCTCGTTCTTTCGCTCGAATCAATCGGACTTTCACTCGAATCAATCGGACATCGTGACGCGTAGGATTTCTTCGGGGGTAGTGATGCCCTCCAAGACCTTTTTGATGCCGCTGGCGCGCAGTGTCGCCATGCCGAGCTTGATGGCAGCGGCTTTGAGCTCCGCACCGGACGCACCCTGCAGCACGCGCTCCTTCAGGTCATCTTGGAAGCGCATCACCTCGTACAGCGCGACGCGGCCCTTGTAGCCAGTGTTGTTGCACGTGGCGCAGCCCGTGCCCTTCATGATGTTGCCCTTCAGTGCCAGCTGTTCCTCGCTCACGCCGAGATCGAGCAGCACTTTGGCTTCGGTATCGTTGGGGCGTTTGCAGTCGACACAGATTTTGCGCGCCAAGCGTTGCGCGAGCACGAGGTTCACGCTGGCCGTGATCAGAAACGGCTCCACGCCCATGTTCAGCAAGCGCGAAATGGTAGCCGGCGCGTCATTGGTGTGGAGCGTGGACAGCACCAAGTGGCCGGTGAGCGCGGCTTTGACCGAAATTTCAGCGGTTTCGAAGTCACGAATCTCGCCCACCATGATGATGTCTGGGTCTTGGCGCAAGAAGGAGCGCAGGCC
>DATHOI010000047.1:0-4329 GCA_035485095.1 Polyangiaceae bacterium
GCGGGAGGCGACGCCCGGTGAAAGCAAGTCCAGATCGCCGCCGGGCGCGCTACCGCTGTGGCAAACAGAGGTCCCGCAGCGCCCGTTGAAGATCGTCGTCAAACAGCTTGGAACGGCCGGGCCAGTGTCGGTGGCCGCACCCTCGAAGCGCTGTGGGTCTTCCAAATTGCCGGGGCAACCGGCGAGCAGTAGCAACCCGCCGAACCCCAGGACGCCGAGGCCGCCCAGCAGCCAGCGCTGTACGGTTTGCCGGTCCGAGCCGCTCCGCTGCGTTCGCGGAGTCACGGGTGCAGATGAGAGCGCGTCGCGCGCCGGTTCAGAGTCGGGTTGGCGCTTTTGATTTGTCTCCACAGAGCCTCACAGCCTAACACCACCTCGGCTACTCGAGTCCAGCCAGAAGTGACGTTGGATCTTCATCTGCCAGTGTTACGAGCGTGTGCATTCACGCGCGCGAAATGGGTCAGAAAATTTCATTTTGCCGCATTGCTGGCGTTCGCTGCGTTTCGATTCGTCGTGCTGTCTCTGTTTGCCGAAAGCGTGAAGGTGCGAAGCGAGCTGCGGTGGCGTGGTGAACGCCGCACGACAGTGCAGTGTCCGCTTCTCTGACTTCTGCGACGAGACGCTGCCGGTATAATTTTTTACCTGCAGCTCGCCTCAATTTTGTCGCGAAATCAGCCGGTATCTGAGTCATGCAGAGGATACGCCCAGGGCTAGCTGGCATGCGCTGCGGTCCGAGCTTCGAGCGTGACCGAGATAACGGGAGTCGGCCAGGCCGTACACACATCGGGATGGGCCTAGCCCTCGCTACACGCCGTAGCAAATCAACGCCGCACTGGCGCGCGCAACCGAGTTCGCGCTTCTAGCCGAATTTTCGAGCGATCTAGCTTACCCGAGCCGAGCCGTGGCAGCTCGTCGAACAGGCAGATTGCTCGCGGTTGCTTGAATGAGGCCAGCCGCTGATCGAGCGTTAAAAATAAATCACGTTCGTCAAGGCGCTTGCCCTTCTTCGTTTCAAGGGCCGCGACGACTCGTTCGCCGAACTCCGGATCCGGAACGCCGAACACGCACGCGGCTTCGAGCCCGCAGGCCAAGAGCGCGTGCTCGACCTCACTCGGGTCGATGTTCTCACCCCCGCTGATGATGAGCTCACTCTCCCGACCAAAGACGAACAAGCCGAGCTCGGGATCGAGCTCACCCCGGTCGCCCGTGTTGAAGAAGCCCTCTTCGTCGAGCGCAGACGGCGCGCCGACGTAGCGAGTAAAGAGCGTCGGCCCGCGCACCTCGATCAGCCCGCGTCGGATCCGCGTCTCTACGTTGGGCAGTGGAAAGCCCGAGCTCATGACACCATTCTTGTCCGCGGTTACCGGAGACGACGCTAAGGCGAGCGTGCTGACCTGCGAGCACGTTTCGGTGAGACCGTAGCTAGTGAGCACCGGAATACCGCGCGTGCGCGCCTCGAGGAATAACTCGGGCGAGCACGCTTGGCCGCCGAGCAACAGCGCGCGCAGTGCCGTTTTCGAGCCGAATTCAGGCTGCTCACGGAGCAGGCGCGCTAACACCGGCGGCACGAGCGAGAGCAGAGAAATTCGCTCCTGGATGATGCACTGCGCGAGCTCGGTCGTCGCGCTGAGCAAGCCCGCCCTTGGCGTACGAAAGACCACGCAGGCGCGGCGCGCGAGCAAGCTGCGAATGACGACGGATAGACCACCGACGTGAGACAACGGTAAGCAGAGCAGTGCGCGGTCTCCGGCGAGCGGCGGAATGTGCTCGGCGTCGGCGTGGGCAAGCGCCAAGAATGCACCTCGGCTCAGCTCGATGAGCTTGGGCGTCCCGCTCGATCCAGAGCTCGCGACGAAAGCCAGCGCCTGGCCGTCGGGGATCGACCGCGGACGTGCTTGCGTGCGGTGGTCCGTCGCTGCGGGCGCGACCTCGACTGGGTCGACCAGCAATGCGGCCCCGCTCTTGGCCAGCAAGACCTCGCGCTCCGGCGGTGTGAGCCGAGGGTGGAGGGGGAGCAGCGGTACGCCGAGCGCGAACAGCGCGTACAAGACTTCGAACATCCCCAGGCTACCGTCGGCCACCAACGCGACGGGTGGCGCCTGGATCGGTCGCACGCCCAAGGCCGTTAGCTGCTCGCAACGTGCGGCGACGCGCCGCGCGAGCTCGGAGAAGGTCAACCGCATGCCGTCGCAGAGCAATGCCTCGCTGTCGGCCGAATCCGACGCAGCAGCGAAGATTGAAAGCGTCACGCTTCGAGCTCCCAATCCCCGAAGCCAGGCGCCGACCAAGCGCGAATCTCACCGGCGGCGAAATAAGGCAGATCGAGGTGCTCGAGGCGTGCCCCCTGCAGATCGAGCCCGTGCGCGGCGGACTCACTGCCGATGCTGAGCGCCAACGCCGCTGACGCCGCGAGACCGAGCGGACCTTCGAACGCGTGCGATAGAATCACGGGCGCGCCGATGGCCCGCGCCAGCGCGGCCCACGCGTAGCACGCGGAGAATCCGCCGAGCAGCGTCGGCTTCAGGATCACGCAGCGCACGCCCAAGCGCGCGAGCTCCGCGGGCGCGATGTGTTCGACGTGCAGCTCGGCCAGGGACTCATCCAGGGCGAGCGGGATAGGACTCGGCGTCAGTGCAGCGAGCTCGGAGAATGCGCACGGCTCTTCGATGAATTCCGGCATAGCTTGGGCGAAGCGCGTCAGGTTCAGGCGGGCTTCGGCCGCGGACCAGGCGCGGTTTGCATCGAGCCGCAGCTCGACTCGTGCGCCGAGCTCGGCGCGCAAGCGCGCCACGGCGGCGAGCTCACGTTCGAGTAGCCCAGCCCGACCCACTTTGACTTTGAACGCGGAAACGCCACGGGTCCGCGCACTCACTGCCTGCTCGCACAGGTCCTCGGGCTCGCCCATCAGCAGCGACGCGACCCGACGCGACGTGGGGGCCGATGCCGCGCCAGGCAGAAGCGCCCAAGCGGGTTGGCCCGCGGCGCGCGCCCACAGGTCGAGCAAAGCGGCTTCCACCCCGGCTCGCGCTGCTCGCAAAGCGGGCGAGAGCCGTGAGCTAGCGCGCGAGAGCTCGCCGATCAGTGCCATGCCGGGCGCCAAACGATCCGGAATATCGCTCAAATCGAGCTGGTTTAGCGCTTGCTCGCAGTCCGCGACGCTGTCCGGGCTGAAGCCGGGTAGGGGTGCCACCTCGCCCCGACCACGCGCGCCATCATCACTCTCGAGGGTGATGATGCTGGCGTCCCGCGCCGACCACTGCGACTGCGCATTCCGAACGGGGTGTGACAAGCTGCGTCGGACCCTGCTCTGCGACAGGCGCAGCGTCACGGCGACCTAATCAGCCCGAGGTGCGCGAGCCAGCTCTTTGCCGACAGTCCAATGGCGAAGAGCACACCGAAGATCAAGAGCAACTTGGCCGTCGCTGCGAGCAGCGGATTGAGCGCGCGCCCTTCTTCCGAGGCGACGGCGCGCTCCGTCTTCAGCGCCAGCGGCAGTGACGCGAGGGGCAGCAGTACTTCGGGCCCGGCGCTGCCGGTCAAGGTCAGCACCACCGGCACCATGTAGCTCAGCGCGATCAGGCTACGATATTGTATGATCGCAAAAGCGCGCCCGAAGCGTACTGCCAGCGTGCGCTTGCCGGCGCCCTGATCCGTTTCTCGATCGCGCAGGTTGTTGACGACTAGTATCGCCGTTGCCAACGCACCGACGGGAAAGGCGCAAAAAAGAGCCAGCACCGGTACGCGCCCGAGCTCGACGAAGGCCGTGCCGCACACGGCCACGAAACCAAAAAATAAGAACACGAACACATCCCCGAGCCCGTGATAGCCGAGCGGATATGGGCCGCCAGTGTAAGCGATGGCGCTCACGATCGACGCGCAGCCGATGAGCAAAATCACCGGGCCGGCGACCGTGGTCAGGTACAGCCCGATGCCGAGTGCCAACGCGAACACCAGCAGCATCCCGCGGCGCATGCTGCGCGCGCTGAGCAGGCCCGCTTGCACCGCGCGCGTCGGGCCGAGCCGAGCGGCCGTATCCGCGCCCTTTTCATAGTCGAATACGTCATTGGCGAAGTTGGCGCCGATCTGCAAGAGCAGCGCACCGAGCAGCGCCGCCAATGCCGGACCCCAGCGCACGGGCCCACGCGCGGCGGCGCACGCCGTGCCGACCATGACTGGCACCGCGGCGGCGCTGAGCGTCTTCGGTCGACTCGCGAGCAGCCAAGCGCCGACCGAGCCAGGGCGCACTGACGGATCGGCGATTCTGGGCGACGCGCTCATGCTCGGCTCCACGCCTCAGGGCAGGCGCTTGAACTTCTTGAAGTTGGGTTT
>DATHOI010000048.1:0-8137 GCA_035485095.1 Polyangiaceae bacterium
TGTTCACGCTCGACTCGGCGGAGCTCGCCCGCTATGGCGTCATCGCCTTCGCGCCGGCCTATCCACTTTGGGCCGACGACGCGAAGAAGGTGCGGATGGTGCGCGTCCCGCGCGGTCAATCGATCACGTTCGACAAGACCACCCAGAAATTCAACATCCCCCCGAACACACGCTTCTACAAGACGTTCCTGAAACAAGTCGTGGACGTGATGGGGAACGTCAGCTTCAAGAAGATCGAGACACGCCTGATCGTTTCTCGCCCGGACACGTGCGACGCGCAGGGCCAAAATTGCGTCCAAAACGCGCTCTACGGCACGTACGCGTGGGACGAAGGCGAGACCAAGGCCGACCTCGTGCAGGACCTACTGCGCGATGAGCAGCCCTTCGCCGATCGCTTGATCACGTACATTACCGATGAGCAAAAGGCGGCCACGTCGAAGGACCCGGAAGCGGACGGCTTGACGCGCCGCTATGCGATCCCGGGCAGCACGCGTTGCGTCCAGTGTCACATGGGCAGCGTGAGTCAGAGCTTCGTTTTGGGTTTTGCTCCGTTGCAGATTCGACGTCGCCCCACGGCCTCGGCGCAGATCTCGGACGGTGCCGTCATCGAACCCACGAACACCGACGAGCTCAGCCAATTCCAGCGCCTGATCGACTACGGCATCATCACCGGCGCCACGTCCGAGAACGACGTAGTCAAGTTGGAGGAGTCCGAGAGCGTCCCGCCTCGCAACGTGTACGAGGTCAACGCGCAGGGCTACATGGCGGGCAATTGTGGGCACTGCCACAACCCGCGCGGTTATCCGTCCATCCAGCACCCCGAGCTCGTGGACAACCTGAATTTCTGGCCCACGATGGGCGGCGGCATCTTTCAGTTCCCGATCAATCGGGTGAGCCCGCGAACATTCCGCGGCTTGAGCGGCGAGTTTGCCGTTCCGTACATCACCCAGTCGATCGACGACACGGACTATGGCGACCAAGTTCCGACGGGAGTGGTGAACCCGGGGTATGCGCCCAAGCAGATGGTCATGCCCGCCGATGCCAGCGGCGTGAATCAAATTCTACCGGTGCTCGCGCCATGGCGGAGCTTGATCTATCGCAACGTGGACACGCCGTTCACCTACACCGAAGCCAACGCGGTCTTCCCGCACATGCCGCTGAACACGCCGGGCTACGACTGCCGCGTGCCGCAGATCATGGGCGATTGGATGGTCAGCATCCCAGTTCAACGCGTCAAACAAGGTCCCGTCGGAACCGACGAAATTCTGCCGTATACGGAGAGCTTGCCCGCGGACACGTTCTATCCGCAGCACGCGCAGGAGGCGACCGAGCGGCTGGCTCAATACCACGCGAGCTATCGCTACAATTTCTGCCCGGACACGTCGGACATCGTCGATCCGGAAGTGGTGTCGGGTCAGGTTCTGACTCCGCAGGACAACGGCTACCCGTTGCCCGGTTACACCGCAGCGCAAGTTGCACTGTCGCCCGTGCCGCAAACGCTCGTCTTCAAGGACGGCATTCCCGACCGCCCGCACTGGGTCATCACCGATCCCACCGAGAACCCGGGGCCGTGGGTGCCGCGGCGCCCGGACTTCGGGGTGGCGCTGTTCGGCGATCCACCCGCCGCGGGCGACACCACGACCCCCGAGAGCGACGACCTACAGACCGTGGTTCAGGTCGTGGGCCAAGGTACGATCACATTCACGGATGCCTTCAACCAATTCGCGTTGGTGCAGCGACCACTCGCGTACTGGGACCCCGCGCCGCAGGGCGCGAATACTCCGGCCACCATCGCGGCGTGCACTAGCGCTCTGGCGAACCAACCCAAGGCGAGTGACTTCACGGGCGCTGACCGGCTGCCCTGGTTGGATGCCCATCGGACACCGGAGTGGTACCCCGCTGGGCAGACCCCCGGCGACAGCACGCCCGTGTACGAGACCTCGATTGGAGCTCAGGTTTTCAACGAGATCTGCATCAATTGCCACGGCCCCGCCGCCGACGGCAAGAGCGCCCTGGCAGACACGTTGTTGCAGCTCACCGGCGGCACGACGCGGGTGGCTGACTTGCGCGACGGGCTGTTCGGTCCGTCGGACATGCCCGGCGACAACCGCGCACGCGTGTTCGGGATGGAAGCCGCGGCTCACAATCTGACGACGGACGATATCGCCGTTCGCTATGTGGCCTTCATGGGGCTCGGAGGTACTGAAAAGCCGATTCCCGATTCCATATTGGAGCAAGTTGCCAATACTCCCGTATTCGGTGAAGTGCGGGATTGGTCGGAAAACCCGCCGCCCGCGACCGCGAACATGCTGGCAACCGCGCGCTCGGCCTGCCGCGTCGTCGCGCCGTCGAACACTCCCTTCGACGTGACGACCGGGTTGTGGCCGGAGAAGTTCTACTTTTCGACGCCGCTCAACGGCAACAGCGGGGACGGGGATATGTGGCAACTCCTGTGTTACGACGAGAACCCAGGGCCCGTCTTCGCGTTGGAGGGAGACCAATGGCAGGCGGGTAGCGATCCAACTCTGCCGTGGGCGTCGTTCCATCTCTGGGGCGAGCACCGTTTCGATCGAAAGTCGTATCCTCCCAACTACCCCGTGGGCGGCGCGGGCGGGAAGGTGTATCCGAGCTTGACCGACGACAACGTGCTGCCTTGGTGCATCACTCCGCCGGGCGTCGAAGCCATCGGCGTCATTCCGGGCGCGGACTCGGTGGCGCTGTACCAAGGTCATGTCGAAGACCTCTGGCAAAACGTCTTGGGTCGCACCGATCCGATCCCCTATTGCCCCTGGGTCATCGGAGATCTCAGTCAATCATTCTGGGACGACGGTGGCCGATCGGATCCGAGCAAGCAGATCCCGTCCGGCGGTGATGCCGACAACGTTTGGGAAATTCGCGGCGCTGCGAACGCGGGGCGCGCCGTGTTCGCCTACATCGACGCGGTCGCCAAGGGGACCATCACGCCGCAACCGCACTACGACCAATGCTACCTGCTGAACAGCAGCGGGATGTGAACACGAGTGACCGCGTGCCGCTCGCGGCTCGCCCTATCAGCTCACGAGGCAAAGATGATATCCGAACAAAAACCCGTACAATCACGAATCCTGCTCCCCGTGCTCGGCGCGGCTGGCCTGCTCCTGGTCGGGCTCATCGTGAAAGGTCAATTCGACCAGCACGCCGAGCACGCCAAGAAGCACGGGTCGATCGCGAGTGACGACTCGACGCCGAGTGCCGCGTTCGGCACGCTCAGCGACACGAGCGCGCAGGCGAAATCTGGAAACGCGCTCACCGTCGCCGCTGCCGCTGTGCCGGCCGCGACCGTGTTCCCGCACAACATCGATACCGCGTCGTACGTCGCTCAGCGCTTCCCGAATCAGGTGACGCCGCAAATCATCAAGTTGCCACCGTTCACCGAGGCAGACAAAGAGCGCGCAGCTCGCGAGATGTTCCCGGAATATGCGCGCATGCAAGCGCAGGCAGAGGCCGAGCGCGCCAAGCTCGGGATCAAGGCCGAGAACGAGTAGCGCTTCTAGCGCGCGGGTCTGGCCGGCCGGTGGAGCGCGGGGGACGGGTGACCCGGACCAAGAACCACCACAGCAGGCCGGGCACCGCGTACGTCATTCCGGGCGACATCAGCGCTCGGAAAAGTACGCCGAGGACGCCCATCACCCGCGGTCCGAAGTTGAATAGGCGGATCGGCGAGAGATCGTTCAAGATCGACGTCACGGACAGCGTGACGAGCAGCAGTGTAATGGTCGAGGTGAGCAGAAATCCCGGAACCAGGATCAGGAGCTCGCGTCGGCGATCCGTGATGGGCGTGGCCAGCGCCAGCGCCAAGAAGGTGATCAGCGGAATGTACGTGAGAGACATCGTCTCGAGTGGCATCACGACTCGTGTGCCGGCCTGCCGGTCTTCGACATCGAGCTGTGCCTGCCAGGGTCGAGCCTGTGACGGACGCGCGGGGTCGAGGCGGAAGGCGAGCTGCTGCGCAGACTCAGGCTCCGGCAAAATCGCATTGCCGAGCACACAAAAGGCACGCACGTAGCCTGGGCCAATGACGGTCATCGGAATGCAGAACAAACCAAAGACCAGCGCGAAGCTCAGTAGGAATTTGCCGATGGCGCGCGCCGCGAGCGTACCGAGGCTCAGGCCCTTGTCGGTCGCTTGTCCATCCAGTTGGTCCATAAAATGAACTCCAGAACGGCAGTGACGACCAAGAGCAACGGGAAGAGATCGATGTGGGCGAACTGGAATGCGCCGCGCGCGTAAATGCCGATGTAGTACAGCGCGCAAATTCGCAGCAAGTTTGCCGCGATCAGGATGCTGAGGCCCGCCAATGTCGCGGGCAGACGGCGCGACCACGCTGCAGGGAACGCGAGCATGGCGGACACGAACAAGATATTCACCTCCATCGCGTCGCAGTTCTTCACGATCTCGATCGAGAAGCGGCCGTTGATCTGATTGCCGGCCACTTTGATCGATGGCTCGAGCACGCTGAGCAGGCTACCGGCCAGCCAAGCGTAGCCGCGTAGGTACCATTGAAAGAAGGTCTCGGCAGCGCCGCTCTTCGAGTACGGAAAGCAATAGGTGACGAAGAGCACGCTCGCGAGGGAAGCGAACACGATGCCGAATCGGAGACTGGCTCGGTTTCTTCGCGCAGCGCCGATCACACGTTCATGAACCCGGCTTGCTGAAGCGCGTCGATCGCGCAGCGGCCTGCCCGCGGGGCTCACGGGCAGCCGGCGCAATTTCTCATCAAGCACGCAGCGAGCTGCATGGCTTGGCCGCTCGGGAACGGCGTCTCACGGTCGAAAAAGCGCTGGCCGACCTCGAGCGGTTTGGTCGTCTTCGCTGCGACTTCGAGGGCCTGCTTGCATGCGCCTTTGGGCTGATCAGGGCCGGAAAAACAGGCTGTTTTGTCGATGTCTCCGCAGTAGCAAATGAACAAATGATCTTCGTCTGCGGCGCACTTTGTTTTCTTGAAGCAGGCCAGCGCGTCTTTGCATTCTTGCGACTGACAGTCTTGAACCAGAACTGGGCATTGTTGCTGTTCGCACTGCTCGCACTGCTCTGGAGTGCGCGGCGCTGCGGGTACGCCTGGAGCGACGGCGGGAGCCGAGTCCGCGGGTCCGCCCGGCTCATCCGTGCCGTGCTTACTCGCTGGACGGGCGAGAAAGACGATCGCGCCAACACCAATGCCCAACGCCGCCAAAGCGCCAACCTTCAATACCTGCGAACGGTCCACGCGAGCTCTCCAATCGGTTGTTTCCTGGCTGTCACCGAAACGTTGTTTTCCGTTCAAGCAGCCGGCGGCCGTCATATCACCGCATATTGACGGTTCGATGTACTTCACGTGCTGATTCGCGAATCACGTTAAGTTGATTCGCGAATCAAGCTAGTACGTGCAACTCGCAGCTACCGAGAGCGTGCTAAACAGGCGCGCTGGCCGCGAGGCGAGCCATGATGGACACCGAAGTGCAGTCGATCAGTGCAGGTTCAGCGCGCGGGTGCGCCGTGCCCTGGAGCGCGTGGCTATGCTCCGCAGTCCGCGCTGTCTGGCTTGGCTTGGTCCCCTTGGCGTGCGCGGGACTGAGCTACCACTTTCTATTTCCAACTCCGATCGAAGCCACGAGCGGCGTATCGAGCTTCTTGCTTCGGGTGGGCAATGCACAGCCGGTGGCCGTCTTAGTGGCGCTGTTCTTGGCGTTCGCGGCGCTCTTTCGCTACTGGCAGTTTCGTCTGCCCGGCATGCGCTGGTTGACGGCGCTGAGCCTTGGGGTCCCGAGCGGCGTGTCGGCGTCGCGGCTGCGGGTTTACGAACGGCAGGCACAACTCCTGGCCTCGCTGACGCCTGCACGTCGTCGCGGTCTCCCGCTCGCGCAGCAAACGGAGCTCGCAGCGCAGGCTTGGGATTTGCGCGCTGCCTTCGCGGCGGATGATCCAGCGCGGGCCGCGCTCAACGCTCGGGCGCTCTCGGCTCTGGTTGCCCAATCGAGATTCTCCCGCGGTGAAGCCTTGAAATCTGGGCTGAGCTTGGCGATCGCCGTACTGCTCACGCTCTTCGTGAGGAGCAGCGTGGTGCAACCCTTTCGAGTGCTCACCGAGTCGATGTTGCCAACGCTCGAACCGGGCGATTGGATCGCGGCCAATCGACTCGCGTATGGTTTTCACGTGCCTTTGACGCGCCTGCAGCTCGGCGCCCGTGCGCCGCGGCGTGGCGATGTGATCGCGTTCGAAACCCCGCCGGGTGCGCTGCGCGGACAGCCCGAGCAATTGGTCAAGCGCGTGATCGGCTTGCCCGGCGATCGGATTTTGATGCGCCATGGTCGGCCCAATATCAACGGTTGGCCCGTGCCGAGCTGCGAGGCCGGCGTGTTCGCTTACCTGTCGGCAGACACGGCGGTGCGTGGCCGGCTCATGGTCGAGTTCCTCGAGGACAAGAGCTATCTGACGGTCTATTTTGCGGGCAGCGAGGCCTTCAACGGCTACGTCGTGAAACCCGGTGAGGTCTTCGTGCTGGGCGACAATCGCGACAACAGCAGTGACTCGCGCGCGTGGAACAACAACGCGGGGGGTGGTTTGCCCTTCGCTGCGATCGACGGCCGAGTCGACACGGTGTTGCTAGGGACGGCGCGCGACGGGAGCGCCGACTGGAAGCGACTCCTGAAGCCGCTCGGGCTTCGGCTCCGCTTCGAGGGGATGGATCTGAGTCGAGTCCAAGCCGGCATCGAGCGCTGCCTGCGTGATGCGCCGCACGAGTCGGTGCCGACGCCGTGAATGGGCGGCGTTCCGCGCCGGCCCTCGCCGTGATCTGGCTGGCTTTCGGGGTGATTTTTCTCGTCCAGTGTCGCTCCACGGATTCTGACGCGGCCGGGATATCCGCCGTGCCCGTTTCGAGCGCGGTCGCCGAAGCCGCACCGGTCGTTGCCGAGCCATCGGCTGGCTCGGGTTTGGCAGCGACTCCAACACTCCGACTGCTCGTGGCCACCGATCTCGACGGCGTGCTCGAGCCGTGCGGTTGCACTCGAGATCAACTCGGGGGCATCGACCGCTTAGCAGCGGCCATCGCCGAAGAGCGCAAAGACGGCGTGCCCAGCCTGCTGCTGACGGCGGGTGACGTGTTCTTTGCCAACGACGCGCACGCGACGGAGCCGCTCGAGCAGGATCTCTGGCGCGCCCAAACTCTGGCCGAGATCCTGGGCGGACTGCGGCTGGATGCGGCGGGCATGGGACCCCACGATCTGGCGCGTGGTCACGCGCTGCTCGCCTCTCTCGCCAACCAAGCTCGGTTTTCTTGGCTGGGCAGCGGGCTCCTGCTCGAGCGGAGTCAGGGCCAAGGGCTTTCGACCGCTGACGCAATCGCAACCGCGGCGCTCGAGCCGATCCAAGCGAGTGCGCTGCGCACCGTTGGCAGGCTGAGAGTCGGCATCGTGGGCTTACTCGCGCGGCCCAAGCCCAACTGGCCGCACGGCGTGCGCGGGCCAGACGACCCGCTCGGCGCGACCTTGAACGAACTGCGTAAGCTTCGCGAGCAGCACGCGGATTTGGTCGTCGCGCTAGCGGACGCTAGTGCAAGCGAGCTCGCTGCGTTTGCGGAGCGTGGCGCGCCGGACTTCATCGTGGCGAGCGGCGCTGGGCTGGCGCCCGGAGCGACGGCGCTGGGCGCTGCCTGGGCGTTGACGGCTCGACGCGCGAGTCAGGCGTTGCTCGTCGTCGATGTTTGGGTGGCTGCGCCGGGCGCGCCGTTTCGGCAGGCCAACAGCGGCTCGACCAACGCGAATACCTTCACGAGTCGCGAACGCACGCTGCCCAGCACTGCGCCTCGGGATCAAGCTGCGCGAGCCAGCCTCGATCAGCTGACGAAGCGAGTCAGCGCGTACAATCAGCAGGCGTATCGCGATGTGGCGCCCGCACCGGTCGCGCGCGACCAAGCGGGCTACGTCGGCTCGAGGCCGTGCGCCGCGTGTCACACGGCCGAATACTTGTGGTGGACACAATCCCCGCACGCGCGTGCCTACGCGACGTTGACTCAGCGCGACAAGCAGTTCGACGTCGAGTGCGTGAGCTGTCATGTGACCGGCTATGGCAAGCGCGGAGGTTCCACGCTGACGCACGTGGATCCGCTACAAAACGTGGG
>DATHOI010000049.1:0-6552 GCA_035485095.1 Polyangiaceae bacterium
CGCAAACGGCGATTTGTCGCGCAAGATTACCGTCGACGTGCGCGGCGAAATTCTGCAGCTCAAGGAAGCCATCAACACGATGGTCGATCAGCTCCGCTCGTTTGCTGCGGAAGTGACTCGCGTGGCGCGTGAGGTAGGCACCGAAGGCAAGTTGGGTGGCCAGGCGATCGTCCCGGGTGTGGCAGGCACTTGGAAGGATCTCACTGACTCCGTCAACGCGATGGCGACCAATCTCACGGGCCAGGTCCGTAACATCGCCGAGGTGACGACCGCCGTGGCCCGAGGCGACCTGTCTCGAAAGATTACGGTCGACGTGAAGGGTGAAATTCTCGAGCTCAAGAACACCGTCAACACGATGGTCGATCAGCTCAACAGCTTCGCGGCCGAAGTGACGCGCGTGGCGCGCGAGGTCGGTACCGAAGGAAAACTCGGTGGCCAGGCGGTCGTGCCCGGTGTTGCCGGCACGTGGAAGGATCTGACAGACAACGTCAACTCAATGGCCGGTAACCTTACCGGCCAGGTGCGTAACATTGCGGAAGTTTCGACTGCTATCGCGAGCGGCGACCTGTCCCGCAAGATCACGGTGGACGTGCGTGGTGAGATTCTGCAGCTGAAAGAAACCATCAACACGATGGTCGATCAGTTGCGTTCTTTCGTGTCGGAAGTGACTCGCGTGGCCCGCGAAGTCGGTACTGAAGGAAAGCTCGGCGGCCAGGCGGTTGTCCCCGGCGTCGCGGGAACCTGGAAGGATCTCACCGACAGCGTCAACTCCATGGCCGGCAACCTGACCGGCCAGGTCCGTAACATCGCAGAAGTCGCGACGGCTATCGCGAACGGTGACCTTTCTCGCAAGATCACGGCAGACGTGAAGGGCGAGATTCTGCAGCTGAAAGAGTCCATCAACACGATGGTCGATCAGCTCAACGCATTCGCGGCCGAAGTGACGCGCGTGGCGCGCGAAGTCGGTACCGAAGGAAAGCTCGGCGGCCAGGCCGAGGTGAAAGGCGTCAGCGGCGTCTGGAAGGACTTGACCGAAAACGTCAACTCCATGGCCAGTAACCTGACCGACCAGGTGCGTAACATCGCCGAGGTTGCCACGGCCATTGCGCGCGGTGACCTGTCGCGCAAGATCACGGTGGACGTGCGCGGCGAAATCTTGCAGCTCAAGGAAACCATCAACACGATGGTCGATCAGCTCAACGCGTTTGCCGCCGAAGTAACGCGCGTGGCGCGCGAAGTAGGCTCCGAAGGTAAGTTGGGCGGCCAGGCGGACGTGAAAGAGGTGAGCGGCGTCTGGAAAGACCTCACCGACAACGTCAACTCCATGGGCAGTAACCTCACCGGCCAGGTGCGTAACATCGCCGAGGTGGCTACCGCCATCGCGCGCGGTGACCTGTCGCGCAAGATTACGGTAGACGTGCGCGGCGAAATCCTGCAGTTGAAGGAAACCATCAACACGATGGTCGATCAGCTCAACAGCTTCGCGGCCGAAGTGACGCGCGTGGCTCGTGAGGTCGGCACGGAAGGCAAGCTGGGCGGCCAGGCGATCGTGCCGGGCGTCGCGGGTACCTGGAAAGACTTGACTGATAACGTCAACTCGATGGCGCGCAACCTCACTGGCCAGGTGCGTAACATCGCGGAAGTGTCGACCGCCATCGCTCGCGGTGACCTGTCCCGCAAGATCACAGTGGACGTGAAGGGCGAGATTCTTCAGCTCAAGGAGACCATCAATACGATGGTCGACCAGCTAAACGGCTTCGCTGCCGAGGTGACGCGCCTGGCTCGCGAAGTCGGTACCGAAGGTAAACTGGGTGGCCAGGCGTTGGTCCCCGGCGTAGCGGGCACCTGGAAGGACCTGACCGACAACGTGAACGTGATGGCTAACAACCTCACGAACCAGGTCCGCGGCATTGTGAAGGTGGTGACTGCCGTCGCCAACGGCGACCTGCGGCAGCGTCTCACCGGCGAATCGAAAGGTGAGGTCGCGGCGCTCGCGGACACGATCAACAGTATGACCGACACGCTCGCTATCTTCGCCGACCAGGTGACCAGCGTGGCGCGCGAGGTCGGTGTCGAAGGTCGGCTCGGCGGCCAGGCACACGTCCCCGGTGCGGCGGGTACCTGGAAGGACCTTACGGCTAACGTGAACCTCCTGGCGGCGAACCTGACCAACCAGGTGCGCGCGATCGCAGAAGTGGCCACCGCCGTGACCAAGGGCGACCTGACCCGGTCGATCCAGGTGGAAGCACGCGGCGAAGTCTCGGAGCTCAAAGACAACATCAACGCCATGATCGGTAACCTGCGCGCGACGACCGAGCGCAACACCGAACAGGACTGGCTGAAGACCAATCTCGCGAAGTTCAGTCGCATGATGCAGGGACAGCGCGACCTGGTCACCGTCGGAAAGCTGCTGCTCTCCGAGCTGGCGCCGTTGGTCAACGCGCATCAGAGCATCGTGTATGTCATCGAAGGTTCGGATGGCGCGTCGTACCTGAAGGAGCTTTCGAGCTACGCGGACGAGGCTTTCGACGGCCGGGAGCCGCGCAAGTATGGATTGGGTGAGGGGCTCGTCGGGCAGGCCGCGGCGGATCGGCAGCGGCTGCTGTTGACGGACATCCCGCCGGATACGATCAATGTACGCGGCGGATTGCTCAGCGCACGACCGCGCAACGTCATCGTACTGCCGGTGCTGTACGAGGGCCACGTGAAGGCCGTCGTCGAGCTGGCGTCGCTCTACGAATTCACTCCGTCTCACCTGGCCTTTCTAGAGCAACTCACCGGCAGTATCGGTGTGGTGCTCAACACGATCGAAGCGACAATGCGTACCGAGGGTCTGCTGAAACAGTCGCAGCAGCTCGCCGGTGAGCTGCAGGCACAGCAGACTGAGTTGCAGCAGACGAACGAGGAGCTCGCCAACAAGGCGAAGCTGCTCGCCGAGCAGAACGCCGAGGTGGAGCGCAAGAACCAGGAAATCGAGCTCGCCCGCCGCGCGTTGGAAGAGAAGGCCGCGGAGCTGGCGCTCACCTCGCGCTACAAGTCCGAGTTCCTTGCGAACATGTCGCACGAGCTGCGCACGCCGCTGAACAGCATCCTCATTCTTGGCCAGCAGCTCTCGGAGAACGCCGATAAGAATCTCTCCGCCCGCCAGGTGGAATTCGCCAAGACCATTCACGGCGCTGGCACCGACCTGCTCAATCTCATCAGCGACATTCTCGACCTGTCGAAGATCGAGTCGGGCACGGTCACGGTGGAGTGCGAGGAACTGTTGTTCACCCACCTGCGGGAGACGATCGAGCGCAACTTCCGCCACGAGGCGGACGCCCGCAAACTATCGTTTACAGCGGATTTCGACCCCCGCCTCGGGCGCGCTATTACTACGGACTCCAAACGTCTGTTGCAGGTGTTGAAGAACCTCCTTTCGAACGCTTTGAAGTTCACGGACCATGGAGGCGTGCGGTTGCATGTCGGTACGGCTACCGGCGGCTGGAGTCCGGACCATCCGACTCTGAGCCAGGCCCCGTCCGTGGTGGAATTCTCCGTCAGCGATACCGGTATCGGTATCCCGCCCGAGAAGCAGAAGATTATTTTCGAGGCGTTCCAACAGGCGGACGCCGGCACGGCGCGCAAGTACGGCGGTACCGGTCTTGGACTTGCGATCAGCCGCGAGCTTGCGCATCTGCTGGGCGGCGAAATTCGCTTGAGCAGCGTGCCGGGAAGCGGCAGCACCTTTACGTTGTACCTGCCGCTCGCCTACATCGGCGCGGCTTATAACCGGGTGTTGCCGAGCAAGGGTAACTCCAGCGGCGTGGCAACCGCCGTCACTCCATACCAGCCGGTGGTTCTACCGGTCGTCCGCGCGGAGGAAATAGCCGACGATCGCGACAATCTGGAGCCAGGGGAGCCTATTCTCCTCGTCGTCGAGGACGACCCGCACTACGGCCGGGTACTGCTGAATCTCGCGCGCGACCGGGGATTCAAGGTGCTGGTGGCCAAAACCGGGGCGGATGCACTCTCGCTGGCGACCAAGTACAAGCCGACGGCGGTCTCGTTGGACGTGTTCCTACCTGACATGCTCGGCTGGACGGTCCTCAACCAGCTCAAGCGCAACCCCCATACGCGGCACATCCCCGTGCAGATCCTCACCATCGAGGACGAGCGTCAGTATGGTCTCGAGCGGGGCGCCTTCTCGTTTATGACCAAGACCGTGACCACCGACAATCTGGAGGTCGCGTTCGATCGCCTCAAGACCTTCACGAATGCCCGCCTGCGGCAGTTGCTTGTCGTCGAGGACGATCCGGCCGAGCAACTCAGCGTCTCGGAACTGCTCGGTCACACCGACGTGGAGATCACGACCGCCGTGACCGGTGCCGAGGCTCTCGAGAAATTGCGGGAGGGCACCTTCGATTGCGTAGTGCTGGACCTGAAGCTCCCCGACATGACCGGCTTCGAGCTGCTGGCCGAGGTGCAGAAGGAGCCGAAGCTGCGGGATACGCCGATTATCGTGTTCACCGGCCGGGAGCTGTCCGATATTGAGGAAACCGAGCTGCGCAAGAAGGCCAAGAGCATCGTACTCAAGGGCGTGCGCTCACCGGAGCGGCTGCTCGATGAGACCGCCTTGTTCCTGCACAGGGTGATCGCCGATCTGCCGGCCTCCAAGCAGCAGATGATCGAGACCCTCCACGAAAGCGACGAGCCGCTGCACGGTCGCAAGGTGCTGGTCGTCGACGACGACATCCGCAACATCTTCGCGCTGAACAGCCTGCTCGAGCGGCATAACATGTCGGTCATCACGGCGACGAACGGTCAGGAGGCGATCAACCTCGTGGAGAGCACCGAAGACCTGTCGCTCGTGCTCATGGACGTCATGATGCCGGAAATGGACGGGTACGAGACCATGCGCCGGATCCGCAGCAAGCAACAGTTCCGCATGCTGCCGATCATCGCGTTGACCGCCAAAGCCATGAAAGGGGACCGGGAGAAGTGTCTGGAGGCCGGGGCGTCAGATTATGTCGCCAAACCTGTGAACACGGACCAGCTTCTATCACTGGTGCGCATGTGGCTGCACCGGTAGAGTGACGCACTGCAAACGGGGGGACGGGTGAGCCTGAAGGGGTCGGGAAGTACCGCCATGGGCGTGAGCGAAAAGGTGAACGTGCTGCTGGTCGACGACCAGCCTGCCCGCTTGCTCACCTATGAGTCGATCCTGAGCGAGCTCGGCCAGAATCTGGTCCGGGCCGGCTCGGGTATCGAGGCGCTCGAGAAACTCATGAAAGATGAGTTCGCCGTCGTGCTCCTCGATGTCAGCATGCCCGACATGGATGGCTTCGAGGCGGCGACTCTCATCCACCAGCACCCGCGCTTCGAGCGAACGCCGATCATCTTCGTGACCGGCGTGCACGTGAGCGAGCTCGACCGCCTCAAGGGATACAAGGTGGGCGCGGTCGACTATGTGTCCATTCCGGTCGTGCCCGAGATCCTGCGTAGCAAAGTCGCGGTGCTCATCGAGCTCTACACCAAGCGGCGTGAGCTCCAGGTGCTCAACCGTACGCTCGCACAAGCGAATGAGCGTCTCGCCGAGGCCAACACCACCCTGCAGGCGGAGAAAACGCGCGAGCTGGAGACTCTCAACCGGGTTCTGCAACGGGCTAACCAGGAACTCGAGTCGGCCAACCGCTCGCTACAGACAGAAGTCGCGGAACGCACGCGGGTCGAGCTCGCTCTAAAGGAAGCCGACCGTCACAAGGATGAATTCCTGGCCATGCTCGCGCACGAGCTCCGCAATCCGCTCGCGCCGATCCACAACGCCGTGCAGCTCATGCATCGTCAGTCGTTTGCGGATCCGCAGCTCACGTGGTCGCGTGACGTCATTGGACGGCAACTCGCGCACCTGACACGGCTGGTCGACGATCTTCTGGATGTGTCGCGCATTACCCGCGGCAAGATCAACCTGAGCAAGGAAGTCATCGAGCTCGAGACGCTGATGACGCGGACCGTGGAGACGGTGCAGCCGTTGTTCGAGGAGCGTGGGCACAAGCTCACGGTGGAGGTTCCGAAGGGAATACTGGCCGTGCTCGGCGATCCCACGCGCCTGGTGCAAGCGCTGGGCAATGTGCTTGGCAATGCCGCGAAATACACGGAGCGGGGCGGTCACATCACGCTCGCCGCCACCCAGAGCGGGTCCGAGGTGATGATCCGGGTCCGCGACAACGGCATCGGCATTCCGGCGGAACTCATGCCGATGATTTTCAACTTGTTCACGCAGCTCGATCGGACGTCAGGTCCGCCGCAAAGCGGCCTCGGGATCGGGCTTGCATTGGTGCAGAGGCTCGTCGAAATGCACGGCGGCAGCGTAAGCGCCCGTAGCGACGGACTCGGCAAAGGCAGTGAGTTTTTAATCCGTCTGCCGTTGTTCATACGGGAGACGGTCGAGTCCGGCCAACCAATACAGCAACTATCCGCGCTGGAGCAGTCGATGACGAACGTAGAAGGGCCCGCCCGCACACAACGCCGCATCCTGGTGGCCGACGATAACAACGACGCCCTCGAGAGCCT